>NZ_BLRL01000014.1 GCF_015082335.1 Moritella sp. F3
ATGTTAATAGAGATTTTATTGATTATTTAAACAAATCTTTAATGCGCCTTGCCGATAAACTAACCACTAATCATAAAACCTTACAAAACTTATGTTTTTTATAAAATAAAACGTATTTATATATTGTTTGTAAACAATATATAAATATACTGATTCGACAATAATCTGCTTTATTTTAAAGTTTATTGAATAACTATTGTTGTTTTTATTATGCTTTATTGATTTAGACAAAAAATACAACCACCTGTCATTTTGGTTTTATTGTTGATATTTGTGTGATAATTTAATCACTTATATATATTGCTAAGGGAGTTAGTTATGAATAGGGCTGTCAAGTCAAAGAAAACGGGGGCTGTATTATTAGCATTTTTCTTTGGGGTTCTAGGCGCACACAAGTTTTATCTAGGGTATAACAAACAAGGTATTTGCATGTTAGTGCTGTTTATCTTTGGTTATGTTTTTTTAGGTTTACCGTCGATGGTGATTGCCATGATTGCATTGGTTGAATTTGTCATCTACTTACTTAAACCTGCAACTGAATTTGAGCGAGATTACGTACTAGAAAGCCGTCCTTGGTTTTAATTACTTTAGTTTTATTGTAAGTTAATTAGGCATGACTGTTAAAACATGCATTTTTAGAGAGCAACTCTCTCAATCGTGTGACCAGACAGTGTGCCCAACAGGGTATTTTTACGCTTATCAGAGCGTTGTTGACGCACTTGAGACGCGATAAATGCCATCACTTCACTTGCCGCTAACGCCTCCTTTTGCACTATGATGATTGGTAATGGTGCTGTCACTGTTTTTAATCCTATCACTCTTACTATGTTCGCTGCTGGTTGCACCTTTACAGGTCTGCGAATGCGTAAATCCTGCTCTGGTGTTGACGTTACTTTTTGTTGTAACTGGTCTAAAGCAAGCTGATTATCTGGCATTGCTCTTTCTTTTTCTGCGTTAATTTCCCCTAACAACTTCAGCTTGTCAGGCTGGTGTAATGAATCTTTACGCTGCCAACTAAAGCGGACTGATTTCACACTCTCGTTTTCTAAACAATGGATCTTACGATATAAATGCACGGTCATTACACCAGGGCAATTATCGTGGATCGCACTGAATCTAGCCTGACGTGATACATTCTCGCTGACAACCGCATGTTCAATTTCAGCTTTAATCGTATTTATCGCTTTAATCAATAGCACTATTTTCGCCGTATTTTGATGTTCAGGATGTAGGTGGATAACCCCAACATAACGTCGAGCAGACTTTTGCGAAAAGGGATGCTTAATGTGGATGTCTTGGAATGCTTCTGAAGCCAGTTTCATCGCGAGCATATCCGTGCTTAACTCGGGCGTGATTTGGTTTATGGCTGCTTGCTCTTGCCCTTTAATCACACAAGGGATCCTGCTGACCAATGCCTGTACAGCTTTCGTTGTAGAAAATAGCTTTTCTAGTTGCTGTAAGTTTGCCGTGAGTTGATCAAATAAACTTTTAATATCAGTCATGTCTCATCCTATTACTCGTATAATTACTATTGATAACTAGCATAGTAACGAGTAGACCATCATGCAATAGGTTAGTTCATAAGGTGATCGCTATATGATCAAGGTGATCGTTCATTGATCGAAATTTTTCGTTTAACTTACTTAACCAGATATAAATAGGCTAAAGTGGTCGGTTGTTACTTTATCCTTGAGTCCGTATATAATGATTAGATGTCTTAATGGTGATGGGGATTAATAACTGCGTGTACTCATTACCAAGGTCAAGCAATATTTACTAAGGTCAAACAATATTTTGGGTAAATAGCCGAGGATATTTGCATTTAGAAATCACTGGAATACGGGAATTTTTTTAATGAAAAAGTCGATTTATACCGAAAAACGTTATAGACAATCGGGACTTGACGATGCGGAAAAGGCCAGTGACAAAGTCAAATCAAGGTTCACAAAATGGCTTGTTAGCCAGCGATATTTAGTCCATCAAAAAGATGTCGACCATTTATTAAGTCGAGAATCAGATTTTTGTGATTCCGTCATCTTGCATGAAAGTGAGCGCGTTGCAGAACAACAAAGGATCCTGCTGGAATGCGAGCAAGAACGTGTTAAAGAGAAAAGACTTGATGCTGAGACTCGACAGGAACGTTATAAAGTAGTGTCAGAAGTGGTGATAGAGGCTGCTGAAGCAGTGTTATCTAAAAAATTAAATGATGCAGATCCGAGTAAGCTTATTATCGGTACGCCGTATTTTGAAGAGTTTGCTTCTTTTGCGTATGGTGCGAGTCTTGATTTCACTAAACTTGGCAGCTTGTGTACGTTAAGCAACGCGTTATCTAACAGCATTTTAGATTTGGTTAATAACGATAAGTTTTGTGAGAAAAAAGGCCAAAAAGCTAAAAATATTCGAGATCCTAAAACTGCGATTGGCTTCATTGGTATTGAAAGTTGCCGAATGATTTTTCCTGTGATGATGTCAAAACAATTATTAAAATGGTCAGATAAAAATACCAAAATCATGGTGCCTAAAGTATGGCAATGCGCAGTCAGTACTGCCAACGTGACGAGAATGAGACTGGCTGATGTTGATTATAAAGAACCTGACATTGGTATTTTACTCGGCATGATGCGCTCGATAGGCCTGTTCATAATTGCCAACAACTTTACATCAAGTTTTGACGAGGCTTTATCGCTTGTCATGATGGATTATAAAGAGAAAAAGATGAGAGATGAGTATTTCTCTTGTGCAGATGTGACTCCTAAACTTGAGTACCTGCCGGCAATCATTGAGAAGTTTGAAGGTCTCGTCACCAAAAAAATAATAGAAACATTTAATTGGGATATGAATACCGTCCATATTAAAAATGCACTTATTGAAGATATTGATAACGTGGCTATTTTAGACCGCAGTATCTTAGGCGCGGCACTTGCGCAGGGTAAGGCGTTTACCGTGTTTGATATGATGGATAAATCGCATGTATTCGACAGACAGCACTTACCTTATTGGTTAGCACATCATCAAATCGAGATGGGTACTTTTAAAAATTTACGCAGTCGAAATCCCGGTCAATTGGAATTTTAACGAAGAAAGCTCTTTCTGCTCATCAATAACGGTGCTCACAAATATCATAAATAACAGTGTTTTCAGGTGCGATTCTTGACAGCAATAGGGTAAAACATGATGCAGCTATCATTTAATTAAAATACAAAGAGTAGGGTGGAGATAGTCTAACTTCTTGCTTTGTTTGGAGAAGTTATTTAATGACTATTCCACTCAGATTAGAGAGATATTATGAAGCAAGTAAATGTTTTCCACCCATTTTTGTTTTCAACTTTCAAACGCGATCTTAGCTTGATGCTAAGTGATTTAAAATGGAAAGCGTTTGAATCTCATGACTTTTTGGGCGATGGTGAAGATTGGGCATTGTTGATAGAAAATATGCTTTCAGAAAAGAACCCAAGCTTATTAGAAAAACTGACTTTTGGTGATGAAACACTGATGTTCACTATTCATAGTGAAGACAGAGATGCATTGCATACGATTGCTGAAATGGTCGGTGAATTTTATGATGATGATACTTTGTTAGATGCTTGTATCACCCGTTATGCCCAATACGAGTTTGAACCTGAATTAACTGTAAACCCTGTTGATAGCTAAGACGCACCCCGTTTAAGTGTTAATTTCAATTTCCCCTGTTTTCTATCATGCGAGTCTTCTCTCTTGAAGCATAGACACTAAGCCATCATGCTCTGCATTGGCTTAGTGTCGTACTTAGTACTGTCGTAGAACCCCTGATCTTATAACTTGTTCGGCACATTTTGAAGAAAATCAATGAAGCAATCTGCCATTGAATGGTGGCTAACGACCCCATCACCTTCCATCATAGTGAGTGCCTCATAACCTTCCTTACCTTTCATGGTATAAGCCGAAGAGCTGCCGTAATAAGGCCTCTCATCGTCAATATAGACCCAGCCATCTTCTGTTGTTTTAATCATTAGTCCAGCAATACGTTGACCAAGAGGGCGTTCAGCATGATAGTTAAAGTCCAGATTGTATGTATAAGGGTAGCTGCCTGAACCTGTGCCAATCACGCCATTATTGGTTGCGTTGTTGATCGCCCCTTCGAGTGCCTGCGCTATATATTTGCCTTTGATGTGATAAACACCGATAGGAACGGCAAACGGCAGTAGCTTACCTGCGATATCACAAATTGAAATATTACCTTGAAATAGCGACGTCCTTACACCGCCAGCATTATGAATAGCAAAGTCTATTTGATGACCGTCTTTATTCATCATATGCGCAAACGATTCAGCCACTAACGGGACTATCTCACTGCCACCTTGCTGATCGGGAATGCGGATGTGACGCATATCTTTTGTTAAGTTAGCGATCACTGTGCTTTGCAGCTTACGCACTTGCGGGATGTACTTATCCTGTAGCAAACTTTGTAGTTGCGGATCTTTTTTACATATCACCACGTTTTTATGTTGCGTGAGGTAGAGGCTTGCCTTTGCATGGATAGCATCGTCATTGGCTGTTAACAAGCTTGCATCCGTACAGAGTCTGCGACCAATCAATAGTTCATTCTTGCCCTTGAAAGCACTAACTGAACCATCGGCGGCAAAATCAATCTCGCAGTGACCAAGTGCCTGTGAATGGAATCCTGCTTGCACGATATAAGTATCATTAACTTGATGGCCGTATTCAGCTTCTTTTTTTAGTCCTAAGTCGCTGAAATCTCCGAGCAGGTTGTGACTATGACCACCGACAATCAAGCTGATGCCATCCACTTTCTCGGCAAGCTCACAATCACCAGTAAAACCAAGGTGGCTCAATAATATGATCTTATTAATCCCTGACTCTCGAATAGCGCGAACGGTATTTTTGGCCGTTTGAATGGCATTAACAAATGGCGTGTCTGGATCGACATTGGCTATATCGGCCATCTTATCCAGTGACACCCCGAATATAGCCACGGACTCGCCATCGACAACGCGCGTCATCCAGCGTGCCGTCTGCTGCTCTGGCTGATAAGAGAGTAAGTTAGGGCGACCCTTTAAATAATGCGACTTGGTTGTTAATTCATTAGTCAGATCCCAGTTGCCAGCGAGTAGTGGAAACTTAATACGATCTAAAAATTCAGCTACTGGCTCATTGCCCATATCGAGTTCATGGTTACCAATGGTCATCACATCAATACCTAATGCGTTGAGCATATCGGAGTTGGCTTTACCTTTAAACAGCGAGAAATAAAGTGTGCCTTGGAAGCAATCGCCAGCATGGACAAATATAAAGTCACGATTATGCTGTAGCGCGGTCGCTTTAAGCTGTTTAGCGCGCGTGGCGATACGAGAAAAGCCGCCATTGCTGACATAAGGCGATATTGTTTTGCCGTCAATATTTAGCTGCAATTGCAGTGACTGAGGTTCAAAGTAAGAGTGCGTATCATTTATATGCGCCAGTGTTATTTTAACTGGCTTATTCTTTTTCATCATAATGTTTCAGTTTTTATCTATGCCTGAATGGATAGTAACGCATTAATGATGACATTATCATGAATATTTCAGCTTAAGTAGCTCTACTAATTACAGGTAATGTACTGTAATGTTGACTACCCATTTGGGAGTGTTTGTTATTACCTGCAGGAGCAGTACCAATGGTGAGTGTTGAAGAGCATTATGAAAGCTTATTATCTGATGTGTATACATGGTTAATGGGGGGATTTGATGAAGCAAAAAGCAGTAATTTAACCTTCTTTCAAAATAGACACATTACACCCTCATCGTCGGGTATTGCGCTGGATTTAGGTGCGGGTTCAGGCTTTCAATCAATCCCTTTGGCAGAGCTCGGCTTTAATGTCACTGCGATAGATCTTAGTCAAAAACTGTTAGATGAATTAAGGTCTAATGCGACAGGGCAATCTCTTGTGACTATGCCATCTATTGCAACAAATAAGTCTATTACGACCATCAATGATGACATTTTAAATTTCAAGGATCATCTCAGTAGTCCGTGTGAGTTGATTGTCTGTATGACAGATACAATCACGCATCTAAAATCGAAGCAGGATGCTTTGACTATATTCCAGGATTCGTTCAGTTCACTTGAAGCGGGTGGCAAGTTAGTTCTTACTTTTCGTGACTTATCTGCAGAACTTAAAGATACAGCTCGGTTTATTCCGGTGAGAAGTGATGAGAACATCATCTTTACCTGTTTCTTAGAATATGAACCTGAAACCGTTAAGATACATGACATTGTTTACATCAAGAAAGGTGATTCATGGGTACTTAATAAAAGTTGTTATCGTAAGATCAGACTTTCAGCCGAGTGGGTAGAGGAGCAACTTGCAGTGATTGGTTTTAGCATTGAAGAATCAAGTAATAGTGGCGGCTTTCAAACCATCGTAGCGGTGAAGTAACACTGTTGTCTTCTTAAAATAGGTAAAGTAAATTATGAACCTCATACAACTAAATAAGATTCAGCTTGAAATGCTAATTCAGTCTGATGATAGACCTAAAGATCTTACATTCATTGAGCATTCTATTCCGCCGATACATGTTTTGGTTCGAGCAATGAATCTGCATTATAATTTAGTTGACGTAATTTGGGCGTTCCCTTACTTCATTCAAAAAAAGACTCAAATTATTGGTGCCTGTGGTTTTAAAGAAGCCCCAAAAAATAGGCGTATTGAAATTGGCTATAATGTAGCGCCTGATGCCCGAGGTTTGGGAGTAGCAACCGCTGCGATTAAACAACTCAGCCAAATTGCATTTGATTCTACTTTAGTTAATACAGTTTTTGCTCTTATTGCTTCAGATAACAAAGCTTCACTAAATGTCGTTCAAAAAAATGGATTTTCATACAAAGAATTAGTCGTTGACTCAGATGGTGAACAATTGGAATGCTGGGAGTTACATAAAGGTTTCAGTTAATTGAGCTCATCCAATTTAGGCTTAGCACAATAACACTAAGTCAAACTTATCCAAATAGAGTTGCTGGTGGCGTAAGTTGGGCCTGTCACCGCGTGAGTAATAATGTAACGACCCGATACTTAATCCTGTTTTAAATACTAATCCACCCCTTGAACAACCTAAAGTTCATAAAATAAACGCATTAATTCAAAACTCATCATTTATTGATTATTTCAAGATATATTGATTCACTAGCCATAAAGAGGTGTTTATGGCGGAATCAATTACAAATATCGATAAAACATGCTGATTCAGAGGTCGAAAAAAACATTCTTCACTTTCGTAAGTTTTTGTTTTTAAAAGGTGATCGAAACACGCTTTATTAAAAAAAATAGAACGTATTATCCACTCATATTCTTTATATATCCTTTAAACAAAAATCAATTAGCAGAGTGTAATCATGACAGTATTAACAACCGATCTTACCTTGGAAACACATCTAGAAACTCGCCTAGAAACTGATTTACTCGGGGTAAAACAAATTCCTGCACAGGCTTACTACGGTATTCACACATTACGCGCAATGGAAAACTTTAAAATCAGCAAGGAGAAGATTGGCGATTGTCCTGAGTTTGTACGCGGCATGGTAAAAACTAAAAAAGCAGCTGCATTAGCCAACGGCATTCTGGGTACTATTCCAGAAGAAATCAGTGACGCGATTGTTAACGCGTGTAATACATTGCTAGCAAGCGACGAATTTTATAATCAATTTCCCGTTGATGCATTCCAAGGTGGCGCAGGTACATCGGTAAATATGAATACCAATGAAGTTATTGCCAACATCGCGTTAGAGCAGATGGGGCATGCCAAAGGTGCTTATAACCACATCAACCCAAATGACCACGTGAATAAAAGTCAAAGTACCAATGATGCTTATCCTACTGGCTTCCGTGTTGCCTTGTTTGAACGCAGTACTGCGGTATTAGTGGCGCTAACATCATTAAGCGAAACCTTTTTAGATAAAGCCGAAGAGTTTAACGACGTATTGAAAATGGGACGAACGCAGTTACAAGACGCTGTACCAATGACATTGGGTCAAGAATTCCACGCTTTTGGTATTACGCTAAAAGAAGAAATCAGAAGTATTAACCGTTGCCAAGAATTACTGCTTGAAATCAATCTTGGCGCGACAGCAATCGGTACTGGCTTAAACTCGCCAATCGGTTATTCAGCACTGGCGATTGAAAAGTTAGCTGAAATTACCGGACATGCATTTGTACCTGCAGAAGACTTAGTCGAAGCAACGTCTGACTGTGGCGCATATGTCATGTTGTCGAGCGGTTTAAAGCGTTTAGCGGTGAAACTATCTAAAATCTGTAACGACTTACGCCTGCTTTCTTCAGGCCCGCGTACTGGTTTAAACGAAATTAACCTACCTGAAATGCAGGCCGGTTCATCAATTATGCCAGCAAAAGTAAACCCTGTTATTCCTGAGGTGGTTAACCAGGTTGCATTTAAAGTGTGTGGTAACGACATCACCATCACCATGGCGGCTGAAGCTGGTCAATTACAATTAAACGTAATGGAACCTGTGATTGGTCAATGCTTGTTTGAATCATTATCGTTATTAGAAAATGCATGTTTCACACTACAAGACAAATGCGTTAAAGGTATTACAGCTAATCGCAAGGTATGCGAAGACTTCGTGTTAAATTCAATTGGTATTATCACGTATCTAAATCCGTTTATTGGTCATCATGAAGGTGATGTGATTGGTAAAATCTGTGCTCAAACAGGCAAAAATGTACGTGAAGTTGTATTAGAACGTGGATTACTGTCTGAAACTGAATTAGATGAAATCTTCTCTATCGAAAACCTAATGAAGCCTAAATACACAGGACAGCGTTACACGAAAGCTATTTAATAAGCGTTGGACTGGATCAAGTTGAAATATATTGATCGTGAGCAATGTTAACCCTGTTAGGAGTACCGTTCAATCAGAGGCTTGTGATATAAACGAGCGCAAATGCGCAAGCGATTGAACGGGAAACCTTACGTGTCAAAACACGGAGGGAACGGTTAATAGAGCTGGGATCTGTTTTCGAAAAATACAGATTTACCTATCGCATATTTTTTAATTTTAATCGGAGTTTTCTATGATTGTTGTACAACTTTTTGTCGTACTGCTGTTCATCTACTTAGGTGCACGTATTGGTGGTATTGGTATCGGGTTTGCTGGTGGTGCGGGCGTACTTGTCTTAACCATGATCTTAGGTCTCGATGCGGGATCTATCCCTATCGATGTTATTTTAATCATCATGTCAGTGATCACGGCGATTGCAGCAATGCAAGTGGCTGGTGGTATGGATTGGCTGGTTGATTTAGCTGAAAAGTTTCTACGTAAAAATCCAAAACGCATTACTTTCTACGCACCAATCGTGACTTATTTCATGACTGTGCTAGCGGGTACGGGTCACACGGCGTTCTCGACACTGCCTGTGATTGCTGAAGTAGCAAAAGAACAAGGTATTCGTCCATCGCGTCCATTGTCTATTGCTGTTGTGGCGTCTCAAATTGCGATTACTGCGTCGCCAATATCAGCGGCAGTGGTATTCTTCTCAGGCATTCTTGAGCCACTTGGTGTTGATTACTTAACGCTATTAGCGGTTTGTATACCGTCAACATTCTTAGCGTGTATGGTGGGTGCATTTGTTGCAAACTACTTAGGCTGTGAACTAAAAGATGATCCTGTATATCAAGACCGCCTCGCAAAGGGGTTGATTAAAATGAACGGTGAGGGTAAACGTGACATTTTACCGACAGCTAAAACATCTGTTTATATCTTCTGCGCCGCGATTGTCGCTGTTGTCGCTTATGCAACAATGATCAGTGGTAGCGTGGGTCTTATTGAAAATCCAACCATTGGACGCAACGAAGCTATTATGGCGTTAATGCTGACTGCTGCAGCGTGTATTGTTACTTTCACTAAGATTGATGCGTCGCAAATTGCTAATGCAGCGACATTCAAATCAGGCATGAGTGCTTGTGTGTGTGTACTGGGTGTTGCTTGGTTGGGTGATACGTTTGTATCGGCTCATATTGGTGATATCAAGGAGTTTTCAGCAAGTATCCTTGAACAATATCCTTGGATGTTAGCTGTGGTGTTATTCTTTGCTTCAATGCTGCTTTACTCTCAGGGCGCAACCACCACCGCATTGATGCCTGCAGCACTTGCGATTGGTGTTGCACCGATTACGGCTGTTGCTTCTTTTGCTGCAGTAAGTGCGCTGTTTGTATTACCAACTTACCCGACACTGCTTGCCGCAGTAGAGATGGATGATACAGGTTCAACACGTATTGGTAACTTAGTTTTCAATCATCCATTCTTCATCCCTGGTGTCGCGACTATTTCAACGTCTGTTGCACTTGGTTTTGTGTTTGGCGGGCTTCTTCTTTAATTGGAACTAGCTAAAAGAAAGTTAAGCGAAAGCTAAACAAAAATTAGAGTAAACGAAAAAAGACGTCATTTAATGTAAATGGCGTCTTTTTCGTTTTTGGTAAACTGAAGTAATAAAAACCACCACCCGCATGTGTACTCAATCAAATATCATTATACAACAACAAAATAGCAGCGTTTTAAGTCGAAACATGTACAGGCACTTGGATAAACGCAGGTGAAATTTAAAGAATTTTATTGAAAATAAAGTGAATTTTAAAAATACACCAGTGTCAGTAAGTGTCAGTTAATGTCAGCTAGTGTAAGGGCCTTAACTAATGTCAGTTAAATCGTTATGTAGTAAGCGGTTTAGATATTTTAAATACATTTAGTTATTAGCAATGAATGACTGAGTGCCACTTTTTATGCTGAGTGTGAGTAATGATAAAGAATAATATAATAAAAAAAATGAATAGAATGACTGTTCAATTATTGATGATTATGGGTACTTTAATTTTAACTGTAAACCAAGTGAGAGCTGCTGGTGAAGTGTCTGGGATCACGCAGATTAGTGGCGATACGGTTGAATTTCATCTTGATAGTAATGACTGGGCTGATGTCCACTATAAGGTTAACGGTGGAAATCAAAGAAATATCCGTATGACGTTATCTGCGAATGGCAACAGGTTCCAGCTAAATAATTTATCTAGCGGAGATTCAATTAGCTATCGATTTACTTATTGGGGAAGTGAAAGGTTTGCGGTAGGTACTTCCATTCAAAATTATACACTCCAATCTGAACAAGCTAAAGATACGGACAATGATGGTGTCGTTGATAGCATTGATCAATGCCCTGCAACTCGTCAAGGAGCCACTGTTAATGACGTTGGTTGTGAACTTGATAGTGACAACGATGGTGTGGTTGATAGTTTAGACCTGTGTCCAAATACTCAAAGTGGTCAGGCTGTTGATACAAATGGTTGTGAATTGGCAGCTGAAATGACAGGGATCGAACAGGTTGGCTCAGATTCTGTTAATTTTTATGTGGATAACAATGCTTGGGCTGACGTTCATTTTAAGATCAATGGAGGAGGGCAGCGAAACATTCGCATGCTTGAATCTGGAAGTGGTAATCACTTTCAGTTAAATAACCTGTCTATTGGTGATTCGATTGTTTATAGCTTTACCTACTGGACTGGGAAGTCTGCAACTGACACTGAAAATAAGACTTATACGCTTCAATCTAGTTCTGTAAATGATGCTGACGGCGATGGGGTAATTGATAGTATTGATTTGTGCCCTAATACTCGACCAGATGTCATTGTTAATGAGGTTGGCTGTGAAGTCGAGCCTGAGATTGACTCTGATAGTGATGGCATTAGCGATGCAATAGATCAGTGTGCAAATACACCCGTGGGAACGACAGTAAATGAGTTCGGTTGTCCTATCAATGGTGCTGATATCACGCCTTTATTTAATGCTGACACCGTATTGGAACCAAGTGTTATTTCAGAGACTAATAATGCTGTGATAACCCGTTTTGCTGATCGAGGTCGTGATCGTCACGCAAAAGAAGATCATTTCCAAGCATACGATCATTACCTTTCACATTATTGGACGCATAGAACGGCTCGTTTTAAATTTGTTGATACTGTGGCTAAAGGCGGCAGTGATATTGAAATCACTTTTGTTACAGAGTGGAAACTTGGCGTTAAAGAGTTTAGGGCTTGGTATAGAGGAATTGGTACTGTAGCCGAATATCATGGTAATTATGAAAATCATGTTCAAGAAATTGCTAATGGTACTTTCGATGATAATTTGGAGTTGGTAGGTAATGATGGCAACCAATATAAATATCGACTGACTATAGATCAATTCATCGATCTTGATGGTACTAGAAGTGAGTTAGCGTTAGGTCAGTATATGGAGATTGAGGTTAGTCAATTTCTTGATAACGCCCCTGAAGGACGTGATAACTATTACGGCACAACTTACCTTTATCAAGTTGGTGTTGGCGGCATGGTGCCTTGGAAAACAGTGGGCGACTTTGCTGACCAGTCTTCTGAGCGTGAAAACTCTTATCCTATCGACGAATCTGCTTGGCTAGGCGGAAAAACAACACTGCCTTACCAATATACAGCGGAGCCTGATAATCATTTTATGCAGATGGCGACAAATCTATCTAGCGTTAATGGCCAAGCTTTTGTTTTAGGCCGTCGTGTTCACCACACTAATATGGGCAGTGGAGAACATGATGAATCAGTAAAAAATGGCGTTTTTGAGGAGCTTAAAAACTCCATTGGCACGCATTACGTTAATAACTCATGTTCTTCTTGCCATGCCAGAAATGGTCGTGCCCCTGTTGCTGAAGTTGGTGAGACATTAGATAAGTGGGTGTTTAAGGTTGCTGATAGTGAGGGTAATGCAGATCCACTTATTGGTTCTGTACTGCAACCAAATAATGTTGGAATAGCAGAGCAAGATAGTGAAGGTGATGTTGTGCTTACATCTTGGAGTGAATCTAATGGTTTACGCTCACCAAATTATGCGTTTTCTAAAAATAGACCCGCCAAATTTTCTGCACGACTAGCCCCTCAACTTGTAGGCTTAGGCTTACTTGAAGCGGTTAGTGAGGATGTCATTTTAAAACGTGAAGATCCTCAAGACACAAATCAAGATGGTATTTCAGGTCGAGCTCAAAAGGTAACTGATCCCGTTTCTGGCGAAACTCGTCTAGGCCGGTTTGGTTATAAAGCTGGAGCATCTAGTTTGAAGCATCAAATTGCGGGTGCTTTAAATACTGATATGGGGGTGATGACGAGTGTGCTACCGAGACCTGATTGTGGCTCAGAACAGACAAGTTGTAATAATCAAGGCGCTGAGCTCTCTGATGAGCATCTTGACAATTTAGTTAAGTATATTGCTTTATTAGGTGTTAGACCTCAGCGTGATATTGAGCAGCAACAGGTCATCGTTGGTAAGCAGAAATTCAATGCTATTGGCTGTGAAAGTTGTCATCGAGATACGATGAAAACAAGTTCATATGCACCATTTGCAGAACTTAGAGACCAAACTATTCATCCTTATACGGATCTATTACTGCATGATATGGGGGCTGGCTTGGCTGATAACTTAGGTGAAGGTCAAGCGACTGGATCAGAATGGCGGACTGCGCCACTTTGGGGTTTAGGTCTTTCAGTTTGTGTTACAGGCGGCGTGATTGATGTAGACCGCAATAAGCAGGGGGATGAAATCTGTTCTCCAGATGAAAGTTATCTACATGATGGTCGAGCAAGAACCATTGAAGAAGCGATTCTTTGGCATGGGGGGGAGGGGCAACTATCTAATGACAATTATCAAAATCTATCAGCGGCAAATAAAGAAGCTCTGATTGCCTTCTTACGCTCTCTATAGTTAGCGTTAAATAACGGTTAAAAGCCACCTAATAATGTTAGGTGGCTTTTATATTGCTTATAGAGATTTAATTCGTATAGAGTAGTTCTAAATATTGTTTAGTGCTTTCTTGCCAGCTAAAGCGTGCTGACTTTGCGTTGTCTGCGATCTTAGCCCATGTCTTCGGCTTACTTGCGTGTAGTTTGATTGCATCATTAAAGGCTGCGATTAAGTTATCACTTTGTTCTTGCAGTGATGAACCGTTAAAGCTAAAGCCATTTTCTAAATGCTGAACCGTGTCTTTCAAACCACCAACCGCGTGCACAAGGCAAGGTTGACCGTCACGCATCGCTAACATCTGGCTAATACCACAGGGTTCAAAAGAGCTTGGCATCAAGAACAGGTCGCCATGTTGATACATTTGATCTGACAGTGCTTGGCCATAACCATTCAAGAATAAGAAGTTGTCATGGCTTGCCATTAGCTGCATGAATTCAAATTCAATTTGTGTATCACCCGAACCCAGAATAATTAGTCGACCATTGACGCGAGCAAGATCATCAAGCAATACCGACAATACGGTTTTACCTTGATAAGGTTGACGTAACAACAGTGCTTTTTGATCGGTTAAACGACCAATGCTTGTTACCAAGAAGTCAGTAAACGGTGCTTGGCTATTCCAGTTATTAATTTGTTCGTTGGCAAGGTAATGAACCGTCTTAAGCTGTGCAGATTGTGCTAACCAACGCTTAACTTGCTGCTGTGCTGGTGCGATAAAAGTACTTAACGCGGGCTTTTTAGCGCGTTTTTTACTTACCGTGTCCGTGTACTCACAACCATTTAAAATGCCGACTAAGCGACCTTGCTGTTTGGCTGCTGCTAAATCTTGCTCTAGACCTTCACCGCCAAAGAAACCATTCGCAGCATCGCTAGCGTGTAATACTTCTTCAGCGTAAGTAGGCGATACAACATGGACTTTATTCGACAGATTGATACCAGCGCGCATCGGGTTATAACAATGGGTATAACGCGGATCGCAAATAAGGTTTTGATCAAAATTAAGTGTCGGGAACCAATGGCGTAAACTTGATTCATCGTCTGCAAATGGGCGTATGCCTTGCAAAGCAATGTTATGTACAGTGTAAACAGTATGAATGTTTGCAAGCTGTTTATACTGTGGTGCATATTGGTTTAATACTGCTACCGTTGCGCTGTGCCAGTCGTGTAAATGTAATACATCAGGTCGCGTTAATTTCGACTCGATAAGCAGTTGGCATATCGCAAGGTTAAATAGCGCATATTTAGTTGCATCAGTCGCAAAAGGGCGATTGCCTTCATCATGGCTGTAAACGTTACCGCCTTGACCAAATAGCGGATGTTGAACAACAAACTGACGCACTTTGTTCTGTGTTTCAGGGAAGAATAGCTCGAACAAAGTAACCGTTTCTATTTGGCCTGCAAATTCTACATCGACACTTGCAAGTTGGCGAGATTCAAACTTGGTTGCGTAATGGCCATAATCAGGGATCACAACATCAACACTTACATCATGGGCAGGTAAGGCTTGTGGTAAATCGCGAACGACGTCAGCAACGCCACCAACTTTAGCACCTGGTATCGCATCATTTTCGGCTGCTATCATTAAAACGTGCATGAATAAATTGTCCTTAAAGCAGAATAGTGAAGTTGTGTTATTAGACGAACTTGTAAAATTAGACGTACTTGTAAAGCTAAAGTTATAAAACAAAAATAGCAATAAGTCACTTAGTTAAGTGACTTATTGCTTATTAAGTACTGTTTATAAAGTACTGGACATCGTGATTGTTTAAACCAGTGCAGCGTCTTGTTTTTTAGCTTGCTCTGCGGCTTGTTCTAATGCGGCCTTGGCTTGTTTTGCAGCCATGTATTTCAGCATGTCTGAAGTCACAAGCGTGATGCCTTTTGGTGAAACTCGGAAGCCATTGGCAATATCTTGCTCTTTATCATGACCAACGATTAAACCTGCAGGTAATATACATTTACTATCAACGATAGTACGGCGTAATTGACAGCTTTCGCCAATGTCAGCACCCGGTAAAATAACCGACTCTTCAATCGTTGAATATGAATGTACATGCACGTTAGAAAACAGCAGTGACTTACGGATTGTAGAGCCTGAGATGATACAACCACCAGATACTGTTGAATCAACTGCCATGCCGCGACGTTCATCATCATCAAACACGAATTTTGCTGGTGGTAGTTGCTCTTGGTAAGTCCAAATCGGCCAGCTTGAATCATAAAGGTCAAGCTGTGGTTCTGGTGTAACCAGTTCCATGTTCGCTTCCCAGAATGAATCCAGTGTACCTACATCGCGCCAGTACGGTTGTTTGTCGCTATCAGGGTCGCTGAATGGGAATGCAAATACGTCACTACCTTCAATGATTGATGGAATGATGTCATTACCAAAATCACGGTCTGATGTTTCGCGTGTCGCATCTTTTTCTAGCTGTTCGAATAGGAACTCAGTATTAAATACATAGTTGCCCATTGACGCTAAACATTGACCTGGTTTACCTGGGATCTCGTTTGGTTGTGCTGGTTTTTCATTAAATGCTTTAACACGATTTTCACCATCAACCGTCATTACACCAAATTGACCCGCGGCTTCTTCCGTTGGTACTTCGATGCAGCACACTGTCATATCAGCGCCGTTTTCTACGTGCTTAGCAATCAGATCACCGTAATCCATACGGTAAACATGGTCACCTGATAAAATCATCACGTATTTTGGCATTTCTGCGCGGATAATATCCATGTTTTGGAATACAGCATCTGCCGTACCTGAATACCAGTCGTTACCGTAACGCTGTGATGCTGGTAAAATCTCTACGGATTCAGACAGTTCTTTCTTGAAATGTCCCCAACCACGGTTTACGTGACGGATTAATGAATGTGATTTGTACTGTGTTGCAATACCAACACGGCGGATCCCAGAGTTAATGCAATTAGATAATGGGAAATCGATGATACGGAATTTACCACCGAAAAATACCGCTGGTTTTGCGCGCCAATCAGTCAATTCATGTAAACGACTGCCTCGGCCACCTGCAAGGATAAGGGCGTAAGTATCTTTAGTTAAGTTACTAATATAACGATGTGCACCTTGTGACATATTACTTCTCCATAAGCTTTTTGTCGGAATTCGGTTTATATAAAGTGGCTAAATCATCAATGACATAAACCACTTAATAAATTTTGTTCAGGGCGTTACACACTCAGTGGTGTGAGGGCCCAGATGTCGTTGTTGTATTCATTAATGGTTCGGTCACTTGAGAACGAACCACTTGCTGCAGTATTTAAAATACTTAATCGTGTCCAAGCTTCTTTGTCTTGATAAACAAGTGCAGCAGCCTGTTGTGCTTTACAGTAATCAGCGAAATCGTGCGCCACTAACCATTGATCATGTTCATTTAAAATTGAGTCTATTAATGGTTGGAATAAACCATTTTCAAACAAGTTGAAGTGACCGCTATTGAGTAATGCCATGACGTTATTCAAGTTATTATCGTTGGCAATAATCTGTGTTGGGTTGTAGTGCTCGCGGATAGCGGCAACTTGCTCGCTGCGCGCACCAAACAAGAAGAAATTATCTGCACCAACGGCATCACGAATTTCAATGTTGGCACCATCTAACGTACCGATAGTGGCCGCGCCGTTCATCATGAATTTCATGTTGCCGGTACCAGATGCTTCTTTACCAGCAGTCGAGATCTGTTCTGACAAGTCTGTTGCCGCGCAAATCGTTTCCATTGCCGTTACGTTGTAGTTCGGTAAGAAAGCAACACGTAACCAGGACTGTGCTAGCGGATCGGCGTTGATGGTTGCTGCGACATTGTTGATTAACTTGATTGTTAACTTAGCAATGAAGTAACCCGGCGCGGCTTTACCACCAATTAATACACAGCGTGGCGTCATGCCTTCAGTATCACCACGACGAATGCGGTCATAAAGATGGATAACATGCATAATGTTAAGCAGCTGACGTTTGTATTCGTGCATACGCTTAACTTGTACGTCAAACATCATGTTGGTATCGAATTCAACACCACAAGCTTCTTTGACTAAATCAGCTAGTTGTTGCTTGTTCTGCTGTTTAACATCCTGCCATTGAACATGAAACTTCTCGTTGTCGTAGTAACGGCGTAGTTTACTGATCTCGCTTAAGTCTCGCGTCCAATTATTACCGATCTTGTCGCTAATCAACTGGCTTAATTTAGGATTACAATGCGCTAACCAGCGGCGTGGAGTAACACCATTGGTTTTATTGTTAAATTTGTTTGGCGTCAACTGATAGAAGTTGTTAAACAAGCCTTCGCTCAGTAGTTGGGTATGCAATGCCGCCACCCCGTTTACCGAGAAGCTGCCTACGATTGCAAGGTAAGCCATGCGTACTTGTGGGTCGTCGCCTTCTTCGATAATTGACAATGCGCGTTGCTTGTCAACATCACCAGGCCACTGACATGCGACTTCTGTTAAGAATCGAGCATTGATTTCAAAAATGATTTCAAGTACGCGAGGTAATAGGTGTGAGAATAAACGCACAGACCATTTTTCTAATGCTTCAGGCAACAACGTATGGTTGGTATAAGCCATCGTCGATGTCGTGATCTGCCATGCCGCGTCCCAATCTAAATCGTGTTCATCCAGTAATAGACGCATTAACTCAGCAACTGCCACACTTGGATGGGTATCGTTAAGTTGGAATACGTGGTACTTAGCAAAATCAGTAAAGTCGCTACCGTGTACTTTTACCCATTCAGCAATGATGTCTTGTAAACTCGCTGAAGTCAGGAAGTATTGCTGACGTAAACGCAGTTCTTTACCATTTTCACTGGCATCGTTTGGATACAATACCATGGTGATTTGTTCAGCTAAGTTTTTACGCGCAACGGCTTCGGTATAACTACCGGCGTTAAATTCGCCTAGATCAAACTCATCTGTTGCCGCTGATTTCCATAAACGTAATGTATTCACAATATCGTTTTGATAACCCGGTACAGGCACATCATATGGCACAGCTAGTACGTCTTCAGTACCAACCCATTGGTGATGGGTGTGGCCTTCTTTGTCTTGGTAAGTTTCTACATGACCAAAGAACTTAACGCGGCGGTTATGCTCTGGTGCTGCAACCTCCCAAGGATGTCCATCACGTAGCCAGTTATCTGGATGTTCTATTTGATGACCATTTTCAATGCTCTGGTTAAACATACCGTATTCATAACGGATGCCATAACCGGTAACTGGTAATGCTAAGCTGGCGCAGCTATCAAGGAAACAAGCAGCTAGACGACCTAGACCACCGTTACCAAGACCTGCATCGTGCTCAGAATCAGCAATTGTTTCTAATTCGCAGCTGTACTGGTTCAGCCCTTTGCGTACGCTGTCTTCTAAATCAAGGTTCAGTACTGCGTTACCTAATGCACGCCCCATCAAAAATTCTAATGATAGATAAGCTGCGCGGCGGGTAGGTTGTGCTTGCTGTTGTTTTTTGGTGGCGCGTGATTTTTCCATCAGGCGGTCACGGATTGTTAATGCAAGCGCATGGTATAAATATTGCGGAGATTCACCCACTTCATCACGTCCTAGGGTGTAATGAAAATGACGCTTTAAATCTTCAGGCAAGGTGCTGGCATTAACCACTGGCCCATTTTTTGCCTCTAACTTGCAAACTTTGTTTGCTTTAGATTTTTGTTTTTTTAATGACATATAACTTCCTTTATTATGACATTTGGGCTGATTATTGGTTTTTAGTTATCGCTAATGGTTTATTCGTTTTGGGCGCTAGGTATACCGTTGATAACGGTGGCAGTGCGATACAAATACTCTGGTTAAAACCTTGCCATTCAACATTCTCAGCTGTGTAGCTTGTCTGCGTGGCAAAACCACTGCCGCCAAATTGGCTATCATCGGTATTCACCAGTACTGCATATTCGGCAAGGCTTGGCACACCAATGCGATAGTATGATTGGCACGCAGGTGTCATATTTGATACCACGGCAACATGTTCGTCTTTCGCTTTGTTGTAACGTAAGAAACTAAATACTGACTGTTCAGCGTTGCTTGCATCAATCCAATCAAAGCCTTGGTGATCAGTGTCTAACTCAAACAAGGCTGTTTGATGACAGTAATTGTTATTTAATGCTTTTATGAGATCTTGCACACCCTGGTGCGGTGATTGCTCAAGTAAATGCCAGTCTAAAGATTGGTCGTGATTCCATTCTTCACGTTGGGCAAACTCACAACCCATAAACAATAATTTCTTACCTGGGTGCGCCCACATGAAACCGTAATAAGCGCGTAAATTAGCAAATTTCTGCCAATCATCGCCAGGCATCTTGTTAAGCAGTGAGCCTTTACCGTGCACAACTTCGTCGTGGCTTAGCGGTAAGATAAAGTTTTCACTAAATGCATAAGCGAGTGAGAACGTCATTTCATGGTGGTGATGTTGGCGGTAGAGTGGGTCACAGCTCATGTATTCTAAGCTGTCATTCATCCAACCCATGTTCCATTTGTAACCAAAACCAAGGCCGCCTTGGTCGACAAAGTTAGTCACACCAGGCCAAGCTGTTGATTCTTCGGCAACCATCATGATACCTGGGTGATTTTTATAACAACGTTGGTTTACTTGTTTTAATAATTCAATCGCACCAAGGTTTTCACGGCCGCCGTGTTCATTCGGGATCCATTCACCTTCTTTTCGGCTGTAATCGAGATACAGCATAGAAGCAACTGCATCCACACGCAGACCATCAATGGCAAAGTTATCAAACCAAGCAAGGGCATTGGAAATTAAGAAGCTTTGTACTTCTGCACGATCATAATTGAAGATGTGGGTATTCCAATCTGGATGGAAACCTTGACGTTTATCCGCATGTTCAAATAGGTGTGAACCATCAAACTGAGCCAAACCATGATCATCAGCAGGGAAGTGTCCCGGCACCCAATCGATTAATAAACCAAGGTTAGCAGCATGACAGGCATCAACAAAAAATTGGAAGTCAGCTAAGCTACCGAAGCGGCTGGTTGGCGCAAACAAACCCACAGGTTGATAACCCCAAGAACCGTCAAATGGGAACTCACTGATTGGCATTAACTGAATGTGGGTAAATCCGAGTTCTTTAACATAAGGTACAAGCTGTTCTGATAATGCTTTGTAGCTTAAAAATTGATTGTTTTCGTCACGTTTCCACGAACCCGCATGTATTTCATAGATACTGATTGGTGCGTTAATCGCATTGCGTTCTGCGCGTTGTGCCCAGGCTTTAGCTGGAGATTGCTGCCAAGTCGCAGACGTTGATTTAGTGGGTACGCATGATGCTGTTTGCGGGCGTAACTGCATTGACGAAGCAAAAGGGTCAGCTTTTTCTAAGCGTTCACCACTGTCGGTGATAATACTAAATTTGTAATTGTTATCTTCATCCGAGTCGGCGATATCGGCAATAAATATCTCCCAGATCCCAGCACCTAAGTGTTTTCGCATTGGGTGACGGGTGGTATTCCACTGATTGAAATCACTGATCACACTGACGGATTGCGCATTGGGTGCCCAAACAGTAAATCGTACGCCTTCAATGTTATCGGTGGTAGTCCAATGTGCACCTAGATGACGTTGCGCTTGCTCTAACGTACCTTCGTTAAACAGGTAAACTGCATTTTTATCTAGGGTGGATGAGAACTTGTACGGGTCTTGTTCTGCAACGGTTGAAAGTGGGTAGGCGATTGTTAATTGATAATCAGCATTATACTGTTTAGCGGATAGAATCAGTACAAACAGATCGCTAGTGCCGACACGCTGATAGCGTAATTGTTGGTTTTTGTCTTGATAATAAACGTGCTGAGCGCCGGGAATGAATACTTTCAATTCGTATTCATTTTTACTTATTTTATGTGGACCTAAAAAAGCAAAAGGGTCATAAAATCGACCTTGATTAAGCGCATTTATTTCATTGTTAAAGCGTGTATCTGCGTTAGGTTCTATTGTTACAGATCTCGAGGTTGTAGTTGCAGTACTTGAAATCGTTGCCGTAGTCGAAATGTCACTCATGATCCGTCCTGGATTAAACGTGTTGATTAGCTATTTATACGGTGCGTAACGTTGATACAACGCTATTCTCAGTACCGTAAGCATTAGGTAAATATAAATCGGCGTTATGATCGTTTTGCCATTCATTACTGTTAATTAAGTAACGAAAATGAAATTGTTGATTTTCCGGTAGACGAACTTTGGTGCGGAAGACGTTGTCTTTTTTGATGAACTTCATTGGTAATGCTTGCCATTGATTAAAGTCGGCGAATAATTCGACCGTATCACTATTCATCAATGCTGGGTTGGCATCACAGGCGAATTCAAAGGTGACATCAGCTTCTGCTTTGGTCTTAAAAAAACGCTTTTTTAACATGTTATCTTCCTTGTTATATGTCGTATCTCTAATAACTTAAATCAAGTTTCGTTTAGCTGTAAAAATCAAGCGAACCCAACTAAATGAGTATTCATATATGGGTATTATTATCGGTTTTTTAGCTTGTTTAAAGTTTTCAATGGCTTTTTTGTGATGTAAGTCACAATGAATATCTTTCATTCGTAACTGCGTGTCATTTCTTACGGGCGGTTAACGGAATTTATTTATAGTAATGAAAAATCAACTGATTAATGATGCTTTTAACCTGGACGGATGAGTAAGGAATTTATGCTGTATAGCCAATGTTATGGCGATACAGCATAGTTTGTATTTCAAGCTAATATGATATTTATTAATATTTGTGATGCTTTGTTGAGCGTGAAAATATCTTTGATTTATGACTGTATAAATATGGTTATTCAAGTTTATGGATTTGACACTTATTACGAAAGCGTCATATGCGGGCTGGCATTTAAAGGTTATTCTAGGCAGGTGACTACACTTTATATTTACGGGTTGGCAAGGCATGCGTTCGGTTTCATTTCGCTGGTATATTTCAGGTATTTTTCTTTCTATTGCATCCTTACTGAGTGCTGTGCTTATTTATGTGAGTGTCGATAATTCACAATCGGTCTCGATTTCGTTATCTAAAGATATCGTCAAAAATTATTCCAATGAACTGAAAGTCGAATTAGACGAATTGTCTACACCACTCATCACTTTGCTTAATACCTTGGCAAACACAGGTTTTACTGAAAAAGAGTTTAATGAGCAGCCTACCGAGTGGTTAGAGATGATGCATATGCTACTCTCTAAAAATAAACATATCGCGTCGTTTTATATTGGTAATAACGATGGTAATTCTTATCTGATTCGCTCGTTGTACAGTGAGACTGATAGGTTACGTTATGCGGTGCCAGATACAACGGTGCTAATGCTCGATATTAACCTTAACAATGGTCAGAAACGCTCTATCTATTTTGATCAACAGATGCGCCGTATTGGCTCGAAGCGATCACACAGTAATTATTACGACCCACGTACGCGTGATTGGTTTAAGAATGCCAAAGGCGATATGGACATTCACATGGTCGAACCTTACGCCTTTTATTTTTCACGTCGTATTGGTATAACGTTCTCAAGAATGTTGAAAAATAAACAAGGGGTTATCGCGGTAGATTTCACTTTGGATTCACTCACCGATATTATCCAAAATTTAGAATATTCAGATAATTCCAAGGTTTTATTACTCACTGCTTCAAAGCGTATTATTTCAAGTAATCAAGAGCTAGAATTAGTTAATGGTGAGGAGTTATTCACGGCGGAAGAACTTGAAATTGCCGAATTCTTACCTGACTTTAACGACATTAAAATAGAACAAACTTTGTTTAGTACTATATTTTGGCAAGGACAAGACTGGGAACTCGTCGTCACACCACTTGAAATCAGCAGTCTCGATGTGCTGTACCTCGTTAACTTTGTTGCCTATAAAGATTTATTATATAGCTCATCAATACTGCAAAACGAACTGATGATTATTTCTTTAATTACCGTGTTCATTTCTTTTCTTATTATTTTAGCTATGACCGAAAAGATCGCTAAGCCTCTGACTTACCTGACCAAGTCTGTTGAAAACATTCAGCGCTTTAGCTTTAAGCGTAAGGTATATAGAAAATCAAACATTAACGATATTAATGATCTTAATGAAGCCATGAATTCGATGGAAAATGTGTTGGTCGACTTCTTCCAAAATCTCAGGGATGTTGCTCGCTCGACAGAGTCTGAGCAGTTGTCAACGTCGATGGTAACGCAGGCAAAAGCAATTCTAGCTTGCGATGTATGTCAATTATTTGTCAATTCTCCCGCGGATCGTGATGCATTTAGAATGACTGCGAACTCCGATACCGTTGCGCCCTTCGATGTGCAAGGGCTGCACGCGTATAACAAAGCTATTTTTTCCGATTCAATTTATGAACTAGACCGTAATGACAGTAACTTAGTATTTTTAGGCTCGGACTGTACCAAGGGGTTTATTATTCCATTGTTAAATCGCTCGGATGTGCATGTAGGAGTGTTAGTGATTGGCTTTAACAGCGATATAAAGACCTATTCCCGCGATCGTATTCACTTTGTGCGTGAGTTTTTAGCTTTTAATGAGATTGTGCTGGAACAACTTGAGCAAGAACATGAGCAGCGCGCGTTATTTCACTCATTTGTAGAAATGATGGCGACGTCCGTGGATATTAAGTCTCCTTACACGGGTACGCATTGTCAACGAGTACCGAAAATCACCAAAATGATCGCCAAAGCTGCAGAGCAAGATAAGCAAGCATTTCATGATTTTTCATTAACAGAAGCAGGCTGGGAAGAGTTGCTGGTTTCTGCGTGGTTGCATGATTGCGGTAAAGTAACAACCCCCGACTATGTGATGGACAAGGCCACTAAACTTGAAACGATTTATGACCGTATTCATGAAGTGAGAATGCGTTATGAAGTGCTTAAACGTGACGCTGATATAGCCTATTGGAAAGCCGTTGCCCAAGGACAAGATAAACTGAGCGCAAAAGCTACTTGCGATGAACAAAAAGCCACGTTAGAAAATGAATTTGAATTTATTGCCGAGTGTAATATTGGCCATGAAGACTTGCAGCCTGAATCGATAGCGCGCTTAGAGAAAATTGCCCGTCGTACTTGGCAACGTACGCTGCCTGATAATATCGGCTTATCACAAGAGGCATTAGATAAAGCGGATTCTGCGACACAGGAGTTACCGATCACTGAATCACTATTGGCAGACAAGCAAGCTCATTTATACCCTTGGCAAGAAAATAAACGGTTAGAATCACAGAGTAAACGTGAATTCAAATTAACCAAGCCTGAGCACCAGTACAATCGGGGTGAGTTACACAATTTACGTGTAACGACTGGCACATTAACGGCTGAGGAACGCTATAATGTTAACGACCATGCGATTCAAACATACCTGATGCTCGATCAATTACCCTATCCTGAACACTTAAAAAATGTGCCGCTTATTGCTGGTTCCCATCATGAGAAACTGAATGGCAATGGCTACCCACTGCAGCTGAAAGGTGAGGAGATCCCCCTTGGTGGGCGGATGATTGCCATCGCTGATATATTTGAAGCCTTGACGACCGCAGAGCGGCCATATAAAAAAGCCAAAACGTTAAATGAGTCATTAATCATTATGGCCTCGATGGTCAAAAATGGTGAATTAGACGCAGACTTATTCGAGCTATTTATTACTCAAGGTATCTATCAACAATATGCAGATGAGTACTTAGCCGAATCACAGCTTGATAAGGTCGATATATGTGCAATTAAAGCGGCGTTGAAATAAAATTAAGCGTACACCCGTTAGCTAATCGGCTGTTTTAAGCTGTACTAGCGACATTATTAAGTGAAATATTATCGTTTTATAAAGGGCCGTATAGAAAGTATATTTATTCGATTTTAAGCCGTTATTTCATATCTTTCACGGTAATGAAGGACTATTATAGCGCCACTTTAATAGATGGAAGTGTAGTGGTTTGATAATGAAGTCGATGTCATTTAGGCGATATATAGCAAGTATATTTATTTCGATCATATCTTTGCTGAGTGGCGCGTTAATCTATGTGAGTGTCCAGCATTCACAAGATATATCAAGAACCTTATCGAAAGATATCGTGACCAACTACGCGGAAGAACTGTCTGTTAAAATTGAAAAAGTTACCTCTCCACTCAGTACACTCTTAAACACCTTGGCGATGGGGCGGTTTACTGCTCGCGATGTCGGGACGCCTGATCCCCTTTGGCTTGGTGCTATGACTGAGATACTGGAAAAAAATCAGTATCTCGATTCGATGTATTTTGGTAAAGAAGATGGCAGTGCTTTTCTGTTCCAACCGCTGCATGACCTAAAAACTAAACAAACGTTATCAGCGCCTGTCGATGCGCGTTTAATGGTGCGTTATTATATTCTCGGCGCACAGCGTATTCAGTTTTATGATTTAAATATGAAATTAATCAAAGAGCTGAACATTCGCAGTGATTATGATCCGCGTGAACGAGTTTGGTATAACGAAGTAAAGAATAATGACCAAATCTATATGACAGGGCCATATAACTTCTCTAACCCGGCGCAAGATGGCATTACTTTTTCACGTAAAACTCGCACTGGCGATGCCGTTATTGGTGTCGATCTTACCTTAGATAAATTGACTAAATTAGTGCAGTATTTTGAATTCTCGATTAACTCTAATATCTTTCTACTCAATACTGAATCGCAAATCATTGGCAGTAATCAGCTATTCTCGCTAATGATGGGGAAGGATTTATTTACAGCGAAGGATCTTGAGTTTGATAAACTGGTTCAGGAATTTGAGGTGGAAAATGTAGCAACGCAGTCGGCAAAAACCGTTGTTTGGCGAGGTAAAACGTGGGAATTAATGATATCTCCGTTAACGCTTGCAGATAATAGCATGTTGCGTGTCGTTAACTTTGTATCTCATGATGATTTATTTGAAGCTTCATCAAGCCTGCGTAACGACCTGATTATCATTTCGATTATTTCGGTTATTATCTCATTTATTATTGTGCTGTTTATCGCTCGTCGTATTGCTAGTCCGCTGACTTATTTAACTGACTCTATTGAAAACATTCAACGTTTCCGATTTCAACGTAAACGCTACCAAGCTTCCCATATTCAAGAAATTGATAAGTTAAATGAAGCAATGGGTTTGATGGAAAATGTATTATTAGATTTCTTTAATAATTTGCGTAACGTTGCGCGTACGTCACGCCCTGAAGAGCTGTCTGAATCTATTGTAACGCAAGTAAAAGAGATCTTGTCGGCGGATGACTGCCAGTTATTTACCAATACGCCTGATAGCCGTGATGTATTTACACTGTCTGCGAAGTCGGGAGTAACAACCGATTTTAACTTACAGTGTTTATACAACCACAATCCCGAGGCTTTTACACAGTCCATCTATGAGCTAACTGCAGATGAAGCCAATCATATCTTTACGGATATGTCGTGTCATTCAGGTTTTATTATTCCGTTATTCAATCGTAATAATGATAATACTGGTGCGCTATTAATTGGCTTTAACCTAGATATCACTGATGATACCCGTAATCGATTACGTTTTGTGCGTGAATTCATTGGCTTTAATGAGATTGTATTAGAGCATTTAGAAAAAGTAGACGAGCAACGAAAACTATTCCATTCATTCGTTGAAATGACGGCAACAGCTGTCGATATTAAATCACCTTATACCGGCGGTCACTGTCAACGCGTGCCAAAAATCACCAAGATGTTAGCCAAAGCGGCCGCATCTGATACCGATAAGTTCGCAGACTTTTCATTAACGTCAAAAGGCTGGGAAGAGCTATTAGTCGCCGCATGGTTACATGACTGCGGTAAAGTAACAACGCCCGATTACGTGATGGATAAAGCGACAAAATTAGAAACGATTTATGACCGTATTCATGAAATTCGTATGCGATATGAGGTCTTGAAGCGTGATGCTGAGGTTGTTTATTGGCAGTCGATTGCAGAGGGGATGGATGCAACCCAAGCGCAACAAGTCTGTGATAATTTGAAACAAGAACTTGATGATGAATTCGCCTTTATTGCTAGCTGTAATCCGGGCAGTGAATTTTTAGATCCAGAGAAACAGCAACGTTTAGCAGACATTGGTGAGCGAACCTGGCTACGTACATTGCCTGATGATATTGGCGTCTCGCAACAAGAATTCGCTAAAAAACGTCATGCTAGCAAGACGCTGCCGATTACTGAGAAGCTCCTTGCCGACAAACCAGAGCATTTATTTGTCTGGGAAGAGAAGAAACAGTTACAAGCAAACAGTAAACGTGATTTTAAAATGCTGCAGCCAGAGCACCGCTATAACCGTGGTGAACTGCATAATTTAATGATCAAAAGTGGGACTTTGACTCCCGAAGAACGTTACAACATTAATGATCATATCGTACAAACCTATCTCATGCTTGATCAACTGCCATACCCTGAGCACCTTAAGAATGTACCGCTTATCGCGGGTAGCCACCATGAAAAAATGAATGGCCAAGGTTATCCACTGCAGTTAAAAGGCGAAGAGATCCCTATCGGTGGTCGCATGATTGCAGTTGCGGATGTATTTGAGGCGCTAACGGCATGTGATCGTCCCTATAAAGCAGCGAAAACCTTAAGCCATTCATTGAAGATCATGGCGTTCATGGTTAAAGATGAGCACCTTGACGGCGATGTGTTTGAGCTGTTTTTAACACAAGGTATTTATCAACAATACGCTGATGAATTCTTAAATGTGGAACAGCTTGACCATGTGGATATTGAGTCGTTACGTCGTATCTATCTCTAAATTCATATCCTTGGTAAAAGTGGGTGTTTTTTTGATGTTCACTTAGCTTAAAAATAGAGCTGAAACTCTAATTTGTTCTTAATATATTCCCGCAATTTTTCGCTACTTATTGTTTTAGCTATACACTCGACCTATAAAAATCTTTATGGAAATATAAGTTGAGCGATGAAAGTAATATCTTTTAGGACGTATATCTCAGGTGTCTTTATTTTACTGTTTAGTATATTCAGTTTAACAATGATTGCGGCAGGGGTTAGTCACCTCGAATCAGAAAAAGAGATATTTTCTGCAGAAAATATAAAACGATACACCAGTACTCTGCAAGATCAGATCAAGCTTATTTCTAGTCCCGTGGTTACGCTACTTGATACGCTTGTCGTGACTGATCTCGTTGAAAGTAGTGAGTCTGATTTTAGTTGGTTAGCACCTATCGCGACTACTCTATATAAAAATCCGTATATAACCTCTTTATATGCTGCTAACCAATCGGGTAAATCAATATTTATCTATCGAGTAACACAAGATATGCAACGCTCACAGCGTGACATTCCTGAGGCTGCTAAGTTTAGCATTAACTTTAATCATACCAGCGGTCAACAACGTCGTGTGTTTTTGGACCAATATTTACAAGTAATCTCAAGAGTTTACTACGATAGCAATGGTTACGATCCAAGAACACGTCCTTGGTTTAAACAAACAATGCTTGATAGTCGAATCTTAATTTCAGAACCTTATCGATTTTATCCTTCTCAACAGCTCGGGATTACATTTTCACGCCGTTCACATGACGGGACTAGCGTTGTGGCTGCTGATTTTGATTACAAGTCATTATCACAAGTGACGAAAGATATGACTTATTCTAAGCATGCTGAAACATTTTTACTCACATCAACACAGGATTTAATTGCGAGTAATGGCAGCATCGATAATACCGATGCATTTATAGAAAATCGACCTGATTTAGCAGATGAGCTGATCGATTTAGATCGTTTAGACTCTTTGAAAACCGTGATTAAATTAATCACGGTTAATGGTGAATTATCTCGATTATTAATTACGCCGATTAACATCGGTAATAAACAAGATATTTATCTTATTAATCTGTTGAAAGAAAATGATTTCTTAGAAAAATCTATGCATGTTAGCTCATATTTAAGTGTTAGGAATATGCTGTTTCTTACTCTCTTCTTTTTTATTATCAGCATTTTATCGACAAGAAGGATCGCGAGACCGCTTATTTATCTAAATAAATCACTGCATAATATCCAGCGTTTTGAATATCAGCGTAAAAAATATAAAGTCTCTCATATCGCTGAAATCGACCAACTTAATGAAACGATGATACTCATGGAAAGTGTATTAATTGATTTCTTCAACAACCTTTATAGTGTTGCCCGTTCATCTCGTCCTGAAGAGTTATCGACTTCAATCGTTGAGCAAACGGAAGTCATCTTAACGGCCAGTAGCTGCCAATTATTTGTGAATAATCGGGACAATCGACAAGCATTTCATCTGACTGCAAATTCTGGAAATATGCCGGAATTTGCATTACAAACATTTATTAATCATAAACAATCGGTGCTTGATGAGCCTGTATATGAATTGTCATCAGCTGATGCAGACGTTATCTTTTTAACAGGGCGGTGCAAAACGGGGTTTATTATTCCTTTAATGAATCGTAAGGAACAAAGCATCGGGGCGTTAGTGATAGGCTTTGAAGGTGAAATAACGAAGAGTGCTTATGATCGCATACGGTTGGTGAGAAACTTTATTGGCTTTAATGAAATAGTGCTGGAACATTTAGAGAAAGAGCATGAGCAACAGGCTTTATTTCATTCTTTTGTAGAGATGACTGCAGCAGCGCTTGATACAAAATCACCTTATACGGGGGGGCATTGTCAACGAGTTCCTGAGATTACGGAAATGATTGCGAATGCGGCTGAATCGGATACAGGGGCTTTTGCTGATTTTTCATTAACATCGAAAAGCAGAGAAGAATTATTGGTTGCAGCTTGGTTACATGACTGTGGCAAGGTGACAACGCCTGATTACGTGATGGATAAAGCGACGAAACTTGAAACGGTATACGATCGTATTCATGAAATTCGCATGCGCTATGAAGTGTTAAAGCGTGATGCTGATATAACCTGTTTACAGTCGGTTGCGAATGGCATGAATAAAATCGAGGCTGAAGCTGCGTGCACAACCCTGAAAGAGACACTGGAAAGTGAGTTTGCTTTTATTGCGAGTTGTAACCTGGGGAGTGAATTTTTAGCGGCGGATAAACAAGTGCGTTTGGCCGAAATAGCAACACGTACTTGGGTAAGAACATTGCCTGATAATATCGGTATCTCTCAACAAACGTTAGCGAAAAAACGAACGAATGAGCAAGCGTTACCTGTTGTCGAAACGGTATTAGCAAATAAATATGAGCACCTTTTTGCGTGGGACGAAAAACAAAAGCAGGCTAATAATGGTAAGCGAGACTTTAAGATGGCTCAACCTGCTTATCGTTATAATCGTGGAGAATTACATAACTTAATGGTGCAGGCGGGCACGCTTACAGAGGAAGAACGCTACAATATTAACGATCATATTGTACAAACCTATGTCATGCTTGACCAGATAATGTATCCCGAGCATTTGAAAAATGTCCCATTAATCGCCGGTAGCCATCACGAGAAAATGAATGGGGAAGGGTATCCACTGAAATTAAAAGGTGAAGAGATCCCACTGGGTGGTAGAATGATTGCGGTGGCTGATATATTTGAGGCGTTGACAGCAAGTGATCGTCCTTATAAAACAGCCAAGAGGTTAAGCCAAGCATTAAAAATAATGGCATTTATGGTAAAAGACGAACACCTTGATCACGACGTCTTTGATTTATTCTTAACACACCAAGTTTATCAAGCTTATGCTGATCAATATTTAAAAACCGAACAGATTGATAATGTCGATATTGATAGGCTGAGAAGCATTTACTTCAAACTGTAACAAAATAACGAAAACACCCCTTGTACCAATTAAGGGGTAGTTGAATTACCGCGTTATGTCGTATTAAAATTACAAAATCACCATTTACTTCTGTTGACAAGTCCATTCACTATCAGTATTCGTTATTAAATTACGTTTAACTTCACACTTCTGCTCTCCTTCACATTAACTACATCTCAGAATTGATCCATGTCATATTTATCTATTAAGTAATACCTCAAAATACCTACATAATAAATATATAGGAATACTTATGAGCAAAGTCAGACTGGTTATTATCGGTAATGGTATGGTTGGCCACCGTTACATCGAAGATCTAGTAGAAAAAGCAGAAATTGAAAATTTTGATGTGACCGTGTTTTGTGAAGAACCACGTGTTGCCTATGATCGTGTCCACCTCTCTTCTTATTTCTCTCACCACACTGCAGATGAATTATCTTTAGTAAAAGAAGGGTTTTACGACAAGCATAATATCAATGTATTGATTGGTGAACGTGCGATTAATATTAACCGCTCGCAGAAAATAATTTATTCAAACTCAGGTCGTGAAATTAAGTACGACAAGTTAGTGATGGCGACAGGTTCAAAACCTTGGGTGCCGCCAATTAAAGGTAATGAAAGCAAAGACTGTTTTGTTTACCGTACAATCGAAGATTTAAAAACAATCGAAGCGACAGCAAAACGCAGTAAAAGCGGCGTTGTTATCGGCGGTGGTTTATTAGGACTTGAAGCTGCTGGTGCATTGAAAGCACTAGGTGTGGAAACACATGTAATTGAGTTCTCGCCAGTATTAATGGCAGAACAGCTTGACCGTGAGGGCGGTGAGCAACTACGTAAAAAAATTGAAAAACTGGGCGTGCAAGTACATACCAGCAAAAACACCTTAGAAATTGTTGCTGAAGGCGAAACGGCACGTAACACCATGATGTTTGCCGATGGTACCTCACTTGAAGTTGATTTCATCGTATTCTCAACGGGTATTCGCCCACAAGATAAACTGGCACACCAATCGGGCTTAGCAACAGGTCGTCGTGGTGGTATCACTATTGGTGACCATTGTGTGACGAGTGATAGCGATGTTTACGCCATTGGTGAGTGTGCATCTTGGAATGAACAATTCTTTGGTTTGGTTGCTCCGGGTTACAAAATGGCGCAAGTTGCTGTTGATCATCTATTAGGGAACGACAACGCATTTGAAGGCGCTGACATGAGCGCTAAGCTGAAACTGCTTGGTGTGAAAGTGGGTAGTATCGGCGATGCGAATGGCCGTACACCGGGTTGTAAGAGCTTTGTTTATCTTGATGAAACTGAAGAAGTATACAAACGTATTATTGTTTCTGAAGACGGCAAGAAGTTATTAGGTGCGGTATTAATCGGTGATACATCGGATTACGGTAGTCTATTACAACTTAAGCTTAACGATATTGACTTACCAGAACATCCAGATAGCTTGATCTTACCTGCGCACGCTGGTGGTGATAAACCTGCGATGGGTGCTGATTCATTACCTGATTCTGCTGTGCTTTGCTCTTGTTTTGATGTGACGAAAGGCAAAATTGCTGCGGCAGTTGCTGATGGTCATACAACAATGGGCGAAATCAAAGCGGTAACGAAAGCGGGTACAGGTTGTGGTGGTTGTGTACCACTTATTACCCAGGTGCTGAATGCTGAGTTAGCTAAATCAGGTATTGAAGTGAAAAACCATTTATGTGGACACTTTGAATATTCTCGCCAAGAGTTATTCCACTTGATTCGTATCGAAGGTATTAAAACGTTTGATGAGCTATTGACTAAATATGGTAAAGGTTACGGCTGTGAAGTATGTAAACCAACTGTCGGTTCAATCTTAGCGTCTTGCTGGGGTGACCATGTATTAAGTCGTGACAATGTTGGCCTGCAAGATACCAATGATAATTTCTTAGGTAATATGCAAAAAGACGGTACTTATTCAGTTATTCCACGTATGGCAGGTGGTGAAGTTACGCCGCAAGCATTGCTCGTACTGGCTGAAATCGCTGCTGAATATAACCTTTACACTAAAATTACTGGCGCGCAGCGTATTGGTTTATTTGGTGCGCACAAAGGTGACTTACCTGCAATTTGGAAAAAACTGATTGCAGCGGGTTATGAAACTGGCCAGGCGTATGCAAAAGCACTGCGTATGGCTAAAACATGTGTGGGTAGCACCTGGTGTCGTTTTGGTGTGCAAGACAGTGTTGGTTTGGGTGTGTTGCTTGAAAATCGCTACAAAGGTATCCGTACGCCACACAAAATGAAGTTTGGTGTATCAGGTTGTACCCGTGAGTGTGCTGAAGCACAGGGCAAAGATTTAGGTCTTATTGCGACTGACTCTGGTTGGAATATGTATGTGTGTGGTAACGGTGGTATGAACCCGCGTCACGCTGATTTATTAGCATCAGATTTAGATGAAGCAACACTGCTTAAATACATCGACCGTTTCTTAATGTTCTATGTACGTACAGCAGATAAGTTACAACGTACATCTGTATGGATGGATAATCTTGAAGGTGGTGTTGATTACTTACGTGAAGTCGTTGTTAACGACAAACTAGGCATTAATGAACAGCTCGAAACAGACATCAACAAACTGATCACTGAATTCAAATGTGAATGGTCTGAAGTTGTTGAGAGCGAAGAGCAACAAAAACGTTTCGCTCACTTCATTAACAGCGATGAGCAAGATAAGAACGTACGCTTTGTTACCGCACGTGACCAGCATCGTCCAGCAACTATCGCAGAAAAAGATACATACGCAATCACAGTGGGAGAGCACGCATGAGTAAATGGATTAAAGTTTGCCAACTAAACGACATCACAGCGAATACCGGTGTATGTGCATTGGTTAACGGTAAGCAAGTTGCTATCTTCCGTCCACGCGATAACGAAGAGCTATTTGCCATTGACAATATGGACCCGTTTGCTAAATCAAACGTGCTTTCACGCGGTCTTATTTGTGAGCATGACGCTGCGCTTTGGGTGGCTAGCCCACTGAAGAAGCAGCGCTTTAACTTAGCGACTGGTCAGTGTTTAGAAAATGATCTGGTGACACTTACGACGTATAAAGTACGTGTGAACAAAGATGCTGTCGAGGTTAATGCTTAAGATGCGTTGAGTGAATAGCGACAAAATTTTATAGTTCAAGGGTTCTAGTCACCCAAAGGCTAGAACCTTTTCCTATACGATTTTACTTTTAATTTGAAATACCTTTTTGGAGTTTTTATATGTCTGCTTTAAAACCTGCTGAATTTGTTCAGACCATGATTGATGTTGGCGAAGCTAAAATTCGCACTAGTAGTAGGGACCTTGTTTTACGTGGCACCATGGCTGGTATTATTCTTTCTTTAGCCGTTGTTGTGGCGATCACTGCTATGGTGCAAACCGGTGTCGGCCTGGTTGGTGCGTTAGTTTTCCCCGTTGGTTTTTGTATTCTAAGTTTAATGGGTTATGACCTGTTAACGGGTGTTTTTGGTCTTGCGCCATTGGCTAAATTTGATAAGCGTAGCGGTATTACTTGGGGCCGCATTCTGCGTTGTTGGGGCTTTATTGGTTTAGGTAACTTGATTGGTTCACTCATCGTTGCTTTCCTTATCGCGCTTATATTTACGACTAACTTCAGCGTTGAAGCCGGTGCTGTAGGGCAGAAGTTCATTGGCGCTACAATGGCGCGAACCGTTGGCTATGCTGAACATGGTTTTGACGGTTGGATTACTGTCTTTGTTAAAGGTATTTTGTGTAACCTGATGGTTTGTTTAGGTGTTATTGGTAATATGACGGCTCGTTCTGTGGCTGGTAAAATTGCGGCAATGTGGCTGCCAATCTTTATCTTCTTCTCGTTAGTATTTGAGCATGCTGTTGTAAACATGTTCCTATTCCCACTGGGTATGTTATTAGGCGCTGATGTTGGTGTTGCTACCTGGTTAAATTGGAACCTTATTCCAACGCTGTTAGGCAACCTTGTTGGTGGTCTACTATTCACATGTCTTCCGTTATATCTAACGCACGCAAAAACAGCACCTGCATTAACTGATGAGGCTGAAACTGCACCAGTGGGTCAAACAGCTAAAGCATAATCATGCTTTGATTTGCATAGTTTAGAATAATTGATAAACGCCTCCTTGTATTCGTCATGAATGAAGGAGGCGTTTTTGTTTATAAATAGAAACCAATCGCTAGTCGAATGGTTTTTTTATATCCAATGCTTAGTTGAGCGATCCTTAAAATCATTGCTTTATCGAGTTTATCTGCAATCTTGTAAGACTTCTGCTAAACTGCGCGACATATCGTTTTTGTTGTGTTTAGTAAGGTCATTATGGGTTTTTCTGCTTTAAATCTTAATCAAAATTTAATTAATACTGTTACCAAGTTAGGCTATGAAACGCCTACACCAATTCAAGCTCAGGCTATTCCGGCAATTCTGGAAGGGCGTGATATTATGGGTGGTGCACAGACTGGTACAGGTAAAACAGCTGCGTTTGCATTGCCCATTATTCACCTGTTAACAGCTAACGCATCAGAAGCAACAGCGAAAAAACAAATACGAGCATTGGTATTGACACCAACGCGTGAATTGTCACAACAAGTACATAAAAGCTTTGAAACATACAGCGAAGATAGCGGACTAACTGCTGCACTTGCGTATGGTGGTGTGAGCATTAACCCACAAGTTAAAGCATTGGCTCAAGGTGCGGACATTTTAGTCGCAACACCTGGTCGTTTATTGGATCTATTAGATCGTGAAACGCTGACGCTTGAGTTTGTTGAAAAGATTGTATTCGATGAAGCTGACCGTATGCTAGATATGGGCTTTATGGAAGAAATTCGCCGCATCTTAAAACATCTACCGAAAAAACGTCAGACGATGTTGTTCTCGGCAACATTTGATGATGCGATCTTTAAGTTAAGCAAAAGCTTATTACGTGATCCTTTACTGGTTGAAGTCGATACGCGTAACGCGGCGGCTGAGCAAGTAGAACAAATATTTTATGCTGTCGATACGGATCGTAAGCGTGAATTAACGTCTTACTTGATTGGTTCTCGCAATTGGCGTCAAGTACTTATCTTTACGCGTACTAAGCAGGGCGCAGATAGCCTAGCAAAAGAAATGTGTAAAGATGGTATTAAGACAATCGCGGTACACGGTGATAAATCACAGGGCGCACGTGAACGTGGTCTTGAAGATTTTAAAACGGGTAAAGTACGCGCATTGGTAGCAACTGATGTTGCTGCTCGAGGTCTTGATATCGAACAGCTTAAACATGTAATCAACTTTGAATTACCGTTTAAAGCGGAAGACTACATTCACCGTATCGGTCGTACAGGTCGTGCTGGTTTATCTGGTACTGCAACGTCTTTAGTAAGCATCGGTGAAAACTGGTTGTTAGAAGAGATTGAAACTCTGCTTGATACCCGTTTAGTGGCGCAATGGTTACCAGGTTATGAACCTGACCTGAGCAAGCCAGTTGACGACGGTCGTAATGGCGGCGGTAAAAGTAAAGGCAATGGCCGTACTGACGATAAACGTCGTGCTAAAAACCGCTCTTACGGTAAGAAAACGAATAACCGAGCGAAGAAAGACGTCAAACCTAGTCGTTAGGAAAGTTGCTAGATAAAGTTAATAATTGTATTTAGCACCTACCACTAGATTCGTTATATGAATGGCTAAGGTTGAGAGACCTTAGCCATTTTTGTTTATCACAACCCTTCAAAACTTGCTCCGCAGATAAAATGCGATTAGTTTAACTACTATATTAAAGATAGTGCTCAACAGCGTATCTAATATAGTACTTATATAGAACTCAAGATTTTTACGTTAGGAACAGCGATGGACTCAGTAACTCAAATCGTATTAGGTGGCGCTATTGGTGCTGCCATCGGACACAAACAACTTGGTCGTAGTGCTATTGTTATCGGTGGTGTGTTAGGTACGTTACCTGATCTAGATGTATTTATGCCTGCCGCAGATGCTGTAGCTAGCTTTACTGAACATCGTAGTTTCTCACATTCCTTGTTTGTGCTATTTCCTTTTGCGTTTATCTGTTTTGCGGTGCTTAAGTTTAGCCTCAGGTTTAAATTCAAAACAGATGTAATTTCTAATCAACGATTATTTTGGCTGTGTTGTCTAACGTTAATCACGCACCCTCTGCTCGACGCATTTACCAGCTATGGTACGCAATTGTTTTGGCCATTAGACGGACATCCGATTTCTATCGCGTCGATATTTGTTATTGATCCTTTGTATACCATCCCGTTGTTAGTTGGTTGTGTCTATTTGTGGCGCAGTAAAGGTAGTGATGAGAGTAAGCAAAAGGCGATGCGGGTTAATCATATTGGTTTGTTGCTCAGCAGTGGTTATTTGTTACTGAGTGTATTAATACAAAACCAAATGCAAAATAAAGTCGATACAGCCTTACAAGCGCAAGGTATCCCTGCGTCTAAAGTATTTCTCTCCCCGCTTTATCCAAGTCTTAACTGGTGGATAGCTGTCGTTGTCGATGACGGTATTTATTATGATGTAACACTGAATGTACTTACTAATACGTTAGCGATATCGGAACAACAAAATCTCGGTTTTGGTGTAATCGATGTTACTACACCAGCATTAACCTCGCTTGATTGGTTTACCAATGGGTTTATTCGCTTAGAAGAGGTTGAAGGGCTATTGGTTGCCACAGACCTGAGAATCAAAACCGGCCATGTTGGTTATGCTTTCAAGTTCGCGTTAGCAGAAAAGGAAATTGATGGTTGGAAAGAAATTCCGCCACTAAGACTCTAAGGCGTATTCATCTTCTATTCAGGTTATTTGGCTATACTCTCGTCATAAGTTAAAACCTAAATATAATAAAAACACATGGATAGAAGATGAAAAAACAACATTTATTACTTACTGCTAGTCTATTATTTGCTACATCGGCGATGGCTGACAATAACATACCTAATGCACCTGGGTGGTCAACACCTGCTCGAGGGAGTGCAATGTCAGAGATTGTTGATGCCACTGTGAAGCGCCAACTTGAAGGCAGTGCTGTCAGCTACACTCAAACAGAAATTGACAACAAATTTAGCGCACCTGATTGGTTCCCTCAGCAGCACGAACCTATGCCTGATATTGTCCAGTTTGGCAAAAAACCAAAAGTGTGGGCTTGTGCATCTTGTCATTTAGCTTCAGGAACAGGTCATCCAGAATCATCAACATTAGCTGGGTTGTCTGCAAATTACATGACTGAGCAGTTAAAGGCATTTGCATCGGGTGAGCGTGTTGATTATAGCGGTCACATGAACCGCATGGCCGCCTTGATGACAGAGGCGGAGATGATTGACGCATCAAGATGGTTTGCAAGTCTTCCTACGCAGCAATTTATTACGGTAAAGGAAGTCGAAACTGTTGCGAGTACGTACGTTGATAAAACCAGAATGCGCCAAGTCGACACTACTACGCCATCGCAAGAACCAATTAATAATCGTATTATCGAAGTCCCTGTAGATAAAGAACTGGTACATAAGCGCGCACCAGTAAGCGAGTTTATTAGCTATGTACCAGTGGGCAGTATTAACCGTGGTAAAAACCTAGTTCAAACGGGAGGAGGTAAAACCATCCCTTGCATGAGCTGTCATGGCGCTGACTTATCCGGTTCAGACATTGGTCCTGCAATAGCGGGGAATTTTGGTATTTATACTGTGCGCCAATTACACGGGTTCAAATCAAATACGCGTAACGGAGCGCAGTCTGCGATGATGCAGCCTGTTGTCGCCAATCTTTCTGATGCTGATATGGTGGATATTGCAGCCTATCTCAGTTCAGTTTCAATTAAGCTATAAGACGACTAATTTTCTCATCGTTTCCCCTTAACGACTCTTATAATAGATGAATTAAATATAACGAAATGTGTGCTTGATTCATCTGCCATTCAGCTTGTTTGGGTATACTTCTTATCTATAGTAAACTAATTGTTAATAGCAACAGTGACCCTGTTTGTAATGGTACAGTTCTCCTTCCTTTAATCATGAAGTAGGTATATGAGAGACTCAGACAAAAAGTTTTCAAAGTTAATCAGCAAAGCATCTCGTAAAGCAACATCACTGAAAGAAGATGGGCTTGCGAGCATTGCTAAGCTGCAGAACCGTTATTTTTGTATCGGTATAACAGGCTTGAGTAAAAGTGGTAAATCGACCTTTATCACCAGTTTAATAAATCAATTAATGCACCATGAAAAAGCCAGCTTAGCGGGTTTTTCACCGGTATTGAGTGAGCGTTTGCTCGGCGTGAAAATGCACCCGTTAGCAGATAGCAGTATGCCGGTATTTCCGTATGAGCAGAACTACCAAAGCTTGACGCAAGCACAAGCCAAGTGGCCAGCGTCAACAACAGATAGTAGTGGTTGTTTACTTGAATTGAGATTGTCGCGTGCAGGGCGCCGCTTAAACCCGCTAAAAGCAGAGCAGTTTTCTCTGTTCTTAGAAATTCGTGATTATCCTGGTGAATGGCTACTCGATTTACCGTTACGTGAAATGAGCTTTTCACGTTGGAGTGAACAGTGCCAAGGACAATATCAAGCATCGCCACGACGTGAGTTAATGGGGCCTTTATTTGACGAATTAAGTCAGTTAGACCCGTTATCGATTGTAGACGAAAGTGTATTGAAATCGCTAAATGCGAAGTTTGTACAGTTTTTACATGACTGTAAATATAAGCACAGCAGCTTAAGCTTGATCCAACCTGGGCGATTCTTATTACCTGGGTCGGTAGAAAACAGCGAACTGTTAAACTTCGTGCCGTTACTTGGCTGCCATAAATACAGTGAAGATACGTTGAGTGATGCCGCTGAAAACAGTTATTACAAGTATTGTCTGCGCAACTACAAAGGTTATGTAAAAGAATTAGTAGACCCCTTTTATAAGCACTTTTTTAGTCGTATTGATCGCCAGTTAGTGCTGGTGGATGTGGTGAATACTTTAAACGCAGGGCCTGATTATCTTGATGATATGCGCCAAGCTTTGACCAGTATTACTGAAAGCTTTTCGTACGGTAGCCAAAATAGATTCGCACAATTATTTAAACCTAAGATCGACAAGGTTGTTTTTGCAGCGACTAAGATCGATCAGGTATTGAGTGAAGATCACGATGCAGTGCGCCAATTATTGGGCGTGATTGTTAAACAAGCTTATAAAAGTGCGCAGCATGAAGGTGTGCAGCCAATTTGTGAAGCTACAGCTGCAGTACGTTCTTCTAAAGAGATAAAGCATCAAGGCGATCGTGGTATTGCAGGGTGTGGTGTAAATGGCAAACAGATTGGTTATATTCACCCGACCATACCCACGCGGATACCTGAAGGGCAGCAGTGGCAGCCATTTTTAGATTGGCAAATACCCTTGTTAAATCCGCCACAAGGATTGTCGTTTAGTAATCAAGATGTATTACCACACATTCGTATTGACAGTATTTTAAATGAATTAGTAGGGGACAAATGCCTATGAACAGACAAACAGTAGATAATGTGACACGTAGCCAAGGTAAAACTATCGATATGCAAGCAGATGACGGTGTTGCTACAGTGAGCCGTGAAGCGAAAATATTTATGCCCGATCTTGATAATAATTTGAGCCAAGTGCCGGCATCGATTACTGCAGAAGATACCGTTGACGATAGTTATCGAGGGCTCACTCTTGAAGCATTACCAATTAAAGGGCTTAAATCATTTGTGATTGGCGTTGCGAGTATTTTTGGTGTGATGTCGCTATGGCAAATTTATAGTATTTTTCAAAGCGTGTTAGCGTTTCATTGGATCGCGGCCGCAGGCTTTGCTGGCTTGGTTATTATTGTTGCTATGTTGGCATTACGTAGCGTATTTAGCTTCATGTCTGATAAAGAAAACATGGCAGCGTTAGCTGGTATCCAAGATAAAGCGGAGCAACTTAAAACGACGAATGATGTTGGTCAAGCTAAAGCTTTAATAACCAAGTTATCGCAGTTTTACCAAGATAAACCACAGGCACCCTTGCTGGCTAAAAGCATTAAAACTATGCCGGACTACAGTAGTGATAAAGAAGCTATCGCGCATCTTGAAAATGTGTTTTTAGCACCACTAGATAAAGAAGCTTTACGCCGAGTATCAAAATACAGTGTGCAAACGGGTGTCGTGGTTGCTGCGAGTCCGTGGGCAGCCGTTGATATGCTGCTAGCCTTGTGGCGCAGCATGAAAATGATTGATGAAGTTGGGCAGGTATATGGCATGCGTCCGTCTTTAGCTAATCGCTATAAATTGTTGAAAAGCGTCATGCGTTATTTAGCATTAATTGGGGTGAGTGAGCTTGCCCTTGATGAAATGCTACAAGAATTTGGTACCACTAGCTTAGCGGGGATCTCTGGGGCACGTTTGAGCCAAGGTGTTGGCGCTGGTGTCTATACCGCGCGTATTGGCTTAGCGGCGGTAACGGCATGTAGACCCATTAGTTTTTCAGCAGACAAGAAACCAAAACTGAAGGACTTTATAAAACGTATTGTGCAACGTATGAATGGTTAATTTCTGCGGATATTAAATTGTTTACTTCTCGTTAATCCTCTCTGATATGGTCTATCATTGAAGCTTATAGCGTTAATTATATTATTGTTTTGTCTGTGTTTATGACGGTTTAATAATCGCTTCAATGACAGGTTTAATAATAGATTTAGCGATAGGTTTAATGGTAGGCTTATCACTTCTTACAAGAAGTAAGAACGTTTCTGAGCGATTAAAGGAGTTAATTATGTTGGAATACGTTGCACTGGTCATACTGGTGTTTGTTGCTATTGTACTTTTTTACGGTGTCATTGTCATACATGATATTCCTTATGAAATTGCTGTACACCGAAACCATCCTCATCAAGATGCAATCCATGTTGCAGGCTGGGTTAGTCTCTTCACCTTACATGTACTCTGGCCATTTTTGTGGATTTGGGCAACCTTATACCGCACCGACCGTGGTTGGGGATTCTCTGATGGCCATTCAAGTAAAGACCATATCGAAAAGTTAGAGTTAGAACTAACTGAAGTGAAACAACGTCTTAATGCGTTAGAAGGAGGGAGTGAATAATGGATTTATTACTCATATTAACGTATACCGCTTTTTGTATCGCTATCTTTAAAATCTTTAAGATCCCACTGAATAAATGGAGTGTACCAACAGCAGTGCTTGGTGGCATTATCTTGATTGGTGGTCTGGTATTTACCATGAACTACAATCATCCGTTTTCAGAAATTAGCCGAGAATACTATGTCACAACCCCGATTGTGCCAGCAGTTAATGGCAATGTGATTGAAGTGCCGGTTGAACCTAATCAATTATTGATGAAAGGTGACGTACTTTTCAAATTAGATCCAAAACCATTCCAAGACAAACTTGATTCAATTGAAGCTAATCTCGTTGTGGCGACGTCAGACTTTAAACGTGCTAAAGAGCTGTATCGCAAAGGTATTGGTAAACAACGTGATGTAGATCTTACCCGTGGTCAAGTTGATGATTTAACAGCTAAGCGTGAATTGGCGTTATTTGATCTTGATAGTACGGTTGTCCGTGCACCTACCGATGGTTATGTGGTGCAACAAGCATTACGTCCAGGTATGCGTGCTGTGAGCCTGCCTTTACGTCCTGTGATGGTGTTCAAGCATAAAGATGATAAGAACCTTGTTGGTTGGTATCGTCAAAACAGCATGCTGCGTCTTGAAAAAGGCTCTAAAGCTGAGGTGATCTTTGACGGTTTACCGGGTAAAGTGTTTAGCGCGAAAGTCATTGGTGCAATTCCTGCTATTCCAGAAGGTCAGATCCAAGCCTCAGGCACGTTAATATCTGTGCAAACAGCCCGTTTCCCTGGTCGTATTCCCGTGTTATTTGAAATTGATGATCCGCGTTTCGAGCAATACAGCGATGTGATGATGGGTGGCGCATATGGTCAAACGGCTATTTACTCTACGCATTTTGAACATGTGGCTATTATGCGAAAAATCTTGCTACGTATGGCATCGTGGATGAACTACTTCTTCCCATTCCATTAATGCTGTTTAGTTAGGTATGTATTTGTTAGAAATGTACGACTAGCTAATATGATGATTTAAAGGGGCTGTAGCTTATTACAGCCCCTTTTTTGTATTTTTATTAAGCTTGCACCTGTATTAAGGCTATATCTTTATGGGTATGGTAAAGTGAGCGTCACGATCAGTGTATCTGCCACTAGAAGAACTATCACTAGGAATCTCACTATGACCACTCCAACTATTTCAAATCTAAATGAAAATAACTGTAATCAATGTCATGACTCACTTGTGTGGAAAGCTGGGCTGTATCATTGTGTTAATTGTAATCTGGATTACCAGAAGATTAGCTTCTGCCCTGATTGTAATGCCGAACTTGAAAAGCTACAGGCGTGTGGTGCGGCAAGTTATTTTTGTAATGCCTGCAACTCACTCAAATCGAAAAGCCGTGTGAATCATCAGTTTTTAACTACTTAAGTTATCACTTAACAAGCTAAGAGTAATTCGGCATAACGTTCCATCGGAATATTAATCTTCTCTTGTAACCATTTACTTTTAAGCTGTAGATCTTCTCTTTTTATCGAGGGGATATCGTTCTTGAATGCAAGTACGATCGCGTTGCTACTGTCTACGTCGAAACTCAGTAGTTGGTTGTCAAATTCCTGCGCGAGTAATGCATCTAACTCTTTTTGTAATTCAAATGTTGTATGGCAGATATTGAGTACGAGGACACCTTGTTCATTGAGCGCATTTTTACAGTCACGTAAGTAAGATGCTTGTACTTGTTTCGGTTCCATGCCTTCTGAGTTGTATAGATCTGAAAAGATAATATCGCTTTTCACGTCGGTGTTTTTCATGTAATTGACAGCATCGTCGATATGAATGACGAGACGATCTGTTTCGGGTAAGTAGAAGTATTCTTTTGCTGTCTTAGCGACTGCTTCACGGTATTCAACCGCGTGCACGTTCAACTCGGGGAAGCTATTGAGTAAGTTCTTTGCCATTGAGCCAGCGCCGAGCCCCATGATGGTCGCTGTTGTTACTGTGGGAGTAAAAAATAATCCCGCCATCATAGCCTTGGTGTAACCTAGGGGTAATCCATTAATGTTATTTAGTTTCATGCAACTTTGATAGATTTTCCCATCAAAGCTAAGAATGCGGCTGTTCTTTGTTTCGTAAACATAAATGGGGCCGTGCTCATCGACGATTGATGAGATACAGGTTCCTTTGATATCCATGGTATTTTAATACCTCTTAAATACGGGCATATAGCTGGTGGGGCATTATAACGGAAAAGCGGGGGAGGTCTTTCTTTTTTCCAATTACCTGAAACCATCGAGCAATCTTACCCATTTCGTCTTGCTAACTTGCAACATAGACCTGAGTTATTTATCATCACGTTAACTGAGCTAATAGTACTGAATTAACAGTGCTGAATGAAGAGTAAATTCCATGACACAGAAAGCATCAACAGAAGTGCAAGCTGAATCGACACGCATTGCTAACGGTATTAAAAAACCGGGTCAAAACCGCGAACAGACTAAATTGATCGCAGCAGGTATCGAGAAGGGTATCGCTGAATACAAAAAACAGCATAAGGCTAAATCTCGCCAGCTTGATAAACAGAAGAAACAAAAAATCAGATCGAATGCAGCGGCAGCAGAGCAAGAAAGTAATGTTGAGATTGAAAGTGAGCAAAAGCAAGTAGGGTCAAGCAGACTGCCTTGGGCATTGTTAGCGTTAAGCTGGGCTGGTTTCGCTGGTTACCTTGTACAAAATGGCGTGCTTGTCATAGGTTAAATATTACCTTTCCAGTTAATTTCCGACCAGCGGCTTAGGGTGCCACCTAAGCCGTTCCTGCCTCTGAACTACTTAGATCTTCTACTCATGCACGTTCTATGAATTGAGATTTACCATACATTTTAATCGATATATTTATGTGTCTATCTTTATGCTAAAACTGGCGTGATATACAGGTATAATTAAATTGACTTATAGAGACCCCTATAAATAAAAATCTCAATTTTGCGGAATAAAGCACTCAACTTCTGATTAGATAAAATTATGTAATGCATTGATTTATAGGTTGGTTTAAGATGTTATTTAAATATTTTACAATCGTCTGAAAAAATACTTATGAAGACGTCTGTATAATATACTGTTAGATTTTTATTGAATTCTGTATCTTATAAGTAGGAAATTATGATCAATCGTGAATGGTTAATTGAATTGTTTTCGCATCTGGAAAATGGAAATCCTCAAGGATTTTTTGCACATGTCCATGATGATGTTGTATGGGAAGTAACTGGAACTCATCCGCTTGCAGGTATCTTTACATCTAAGCAAGATTTCATTTCGGGGACAATTTCAAAATTAAACGAAGTATTAGAGTCACCTTTATCATTGAAATTAGTTTCTTGTATTACTGATGGGAGTTCAGCTTCAATTGAACTGGTTGCCAATTCAATAACAAAAAAAGGGGCTGAGTTTCATAATCGTTATTGTTGGGTTTGCGAATTTGAGAATAACCAAATAGTAAGGGTTCGTGCATATTTAGATTCAGCATTAGTTGCTAAAACACTGGCTTAACGTTGTAGGGTTGAGTTTAGTGCACAAAATATAACAAGGGTTTTCAAGTCGAACTCGTAACTGCTTGCTCAGTTCCACTTCGTTTCACATTTTAGCAAGCTATTACCGGCCGCTTAAAACGGCGTTATATGTACATTCAAGGATGGAGTTAAATTGATAATTACTAACACTTTTTATAAAAATGGCTTGATTATATTCGCTATCTTACTTCTAGGCGTATTTTTTATTAATTGGTTTAAGAATGATGAATTTCAAATATACCTATTATTTTTCTCTATTTTTTGTCTTTTATCTTCTTACCGATTTACAAAAAGTTATATCGCTAAAAATTCGCTGTTCAACTTGATAAAAAGAAAAGCTGATATTCTTGAGATTTCAAGACTAAAAATAGCACCTTTCTCTAAAAAATCTGTACAAGTTTCACTAGAAGTTAATCGTATTTCAAAATTAATAATTGGTAATAACTGGTTATCAATAATTATTGATGGTAATGGCAACGGTTATGATTTTCAGTTAATCGGTTCCAAAGAAGTTATAGCTGAATATTTAAATACATTGTTCAGTGAGAATGAATTGTCTAATATTGATCTAAAGTGCATATAACAAGCAAATAAATCAGGACAAAAAACAGTTGGTTTTGCTCCTTCGTCGCTAATTTTAACCAACTATTTTTTGCCTGTTAACAGGGCGTTATGCCGAAGAGAGTTTTACTATATGACTGATGTAGATCCATTTAAAATCATGACTTTTGATACTCCGAAAGATCTTAACGAATGGCTTAAGGTGAACCATGCTAGTGAAAGAGAGCTGTGGGTGAAGATATTCAAGAAGCATACTGGCATTCAAAGTATTGACTGGAATGATCTAGTAATAGAAGTTTTATGTTGGGGGTGGATTGACGGCGTGAAAAAATCGATTGATGACGAAGCCTATCTGCAACGTATAACTCCAAGAAAAGTAAAAAGTAACTGGTCTAAAAGAAACACTGAACATGTTGAACGCTTAATGAACGATAATCGTATGCAGGAACCAGGGCTTGTTCATGTTCGTTCCGCGAAGGCTGATGGCCGTTGGGGAAATGCTTATGTGGTAAGTGAAATGCAAGTCCCCGGAGATTTCTTAGCTAAATTGGATAAACAGCCGAGAGTAAAAGAATTCTTCGAAACACTCAATAAATCTAGTCGTTATGTTATTGCATACGGCTTAACAAGCGCGAAAAAATCTGAAACTAGGCAAAGACGATTTACAAAATATATGGCAATGCTTGTAAATGAAGAAAAGCCTAAATAATTGGTAATCGGTATAACAAGTCGTTAAATGCGGACACGTAAACGGCGGTCATCGTTTTTGCAAAAGAAAAAACGCAAAAACGCAAAAACAATACCAACCTACACGCTAGTTAACGAGGCGTTATACGTTTCTTAGATTGAGGTGATATGGAAATCAAAGTAGATGTATATTCAAACAAAATGCTGCTAACTTCCGATGGTCGTAGCATGACATTTCACTCTAAAGAACCTTTTACAACAACAAGGTTACTGATTGGTAAGTTTTTTGTGGCAGAAAATTGTCTCAAAAATGCAGTTAAAGAATTCGGTGATACTGGTTTTTTTAAACGAGGACCTAAAATTATCATCCAACCTCACGAATTCTTTGAAGGTGGTTTATCGGAAGTTGAAGACCGAGTACTTCGTGAAATAGCGTTGAGTGCAGGTGCAAGAGAAGCTCAAGTAGTTGAAAGTTCAACAATGTCAGGACATGCTAGCCATGCAAGTCACATATTCGCACGTAAAATAATATAACAAGCTCAGGTTGCCTGTTATATCGTTTTAAGTTCATCGTTTAAAGGATTAAATATGATTCAACTCAGGCCTATGACTTCTAGTGAATATCCCGCATATTGTGACTATTTCGTTGATGATTACAGTCGTGAAATTGCTGGTAATTATGGCCACTCAATGGAAAGGGCTGTCGAATTAGCCAATCAAGATCTGCTTCGTAGCTTTCCTAATGGATTAGAAACTAACGAACATGCATTGTTGTGTATCGAGTTGGATTCAGAATTGGTTGGCTACTTATGGCATTCGATAAATACAAATGACAAATCGACGTTTATTTATGACTTTTTCATTTTCTCCAACAATCGTAATAATGGTTATGGGAAATTGGCAATCATTGCACTTGAGTCACAATTAAAATCGGCTGGTATTGAGCAAATTAAATTACGAGTTGCTTACCAAAATCAAAGAGCGCTAAAACTGTATCAAGAAGTTGGCTTTGCTATTTCTGGCTATAATATGTCAAAGAAAATAATAAGTTAGCGTCATCGTAATAACAAATATATCAACACTGTTTACGATGTAGAGTATTCTACGTTTGTGTTTATTTTCAGTGTTTAAGCGTTAATATTTATTTTTGTCTGCATGGTAGTTCATGTGTTATGCAGTCGTCATACTTTAAGGAGATTACATTGTCATTCGGAGATCTTTTAGCCCTATTTGGTGCTATGTTTATCGTTGCGATTGTACCTGGTCCTGCCGTATTCTCAGTCATAGCCCGCACTTTTTCTTCTGGATTCAGTCGGGGATTAATGATGATAGTTGGCATTACTTTAGGTGATTTTCTATTTATTCTTCTTGCGTTATTTGGCTTATCAGTCATATCTGAAATTATGGGTACTGCATTCTTATTTATCAAATATATAAGTGCAGCTTACCTCATCTGGCTAGGGGTCAATTTGCTTAAAACAAAAGTGACTGCTGAAGACATTCAAGAATCTAAAGAGTCTTCTTTATTTACTAATTTATTAACGGGGTTAATGATAAATTTAGGTAACCCCAAAGCTATTCTTTTTTATGTTGGTCTATTTCCTGCGTTTATAAATGTAAATCAAGTAACTGCCTATGATGTATTCTCTATCATGATGATTGCGTCAGTGGCTTTTGGTAGTGTCAATATTTGCTACGCACTATTAGCGCTAAGAGCTAAAAGAATGTTAAAAAGCCCAAATGCATCATCAATAATCAACAAAACTGCCGGTACGATAATGGTATCTACAGGCGCCTTAGTTGCAATTAAGGCATAGTAAGAATTTAAATCGGGGCCGCTAACCGTTGACTCTGTTGCGTTCCACTAAACATTTAGCAAACTATTATAAGCTATCTTAACTAGGCGTTATGCTGACTTAGCTCGGAGTATCAATGAATCTATTGAGTCATTTTATTTTAATGGCAGATTACAATCATCGCATGAACACACAGTTTTCTGATGTGATTGATAAATTAAGTGATGAAAGAACCAACGAAGATTTAGGCGCGTACTTCACTTCTATAATGGGAACGCTTAATCATATATTAGTGGGCGACATTATTTGGCTATCAAGGTTTTCTACGCATTCAAGTCATTACCTCGAACTGAAAGGTGTACTTGAACTGCCTAAACCTAAAGGATTAAACGATATACTTTTTCCTGAGTTTAGTTCATTCAAAATAGCGCGTGAAAAGGTCGATTTATTATTATCTAAGTGGCTTCAGAATGAAGCTAGTGCAAATGACTTCACTAAAAACTTAGCATATTCAAATACAAAAGGTATTATCAGTACTCGTAATTTTGGCGAGTTACTTTGTCATTTATTTAATCACCAAACACATCATCGAGGTCAATTATCTACTTTGTTAAATCAACAAGGTCTTGATGTGGGAGTTACTGATTTCTTACTCGAGATCCCAGAAGTGTCCACTTAGACAACAGTGTTACAAGTCTAGATTACTGGCTTGTGCTTCTGAGCCAAACATCTCTTGTTATTGCAGACAAAATAGATGATAAATGGCGTGGGCAAGTATTTGAAATATAGTGTGTCCTTCAAAAGGAAATACAGTTCGTTTTATCCTTAGCCGTGATATAAATTTATATGAGGAAGCGTTTATGAAAGTGATTATGTTTAGTTCCCGCAGTTATGATATTCAATATTTTGAACCATTGATTTCAGAGCCTATTAGTATTAACTTTTTTGATGCGCAATTAAATCAACAAACAGCGATATTAGCGAGAGGGTATGATGCCGTTTGTGCATTCGTTAATGATGATTTAAGTGCTCCTGTTTTACATCAACTGAAAGACATGGGGATAAAGTGTATCGCAATGCGCTGCGCTGGTTTTAACAATATTGATTTAGATTGTGCTAAAGCGCTTGGTATCACTATCGTTCGTGTTCCTGCCTATTCACCCGAGGCTGTTGCTGAGCATGCTATAGCGTTATTAATGACACTTAATCGTCGTATTCATAAAGCTTATCAACGCACTCGTGATGCTAACTTCTCGCTACAAGGTCTAGTTGGGTTTAATTTACACGGTAAAACGGTTGGTATTATTGGTACTGGTAAAATAGGTGTCGCTACCATGGCTATTTTTAAAGGCTTTGGTTGTAAAATTTTAGCCTCGGACCCTTATCCTTCTGAACACGCTATTGCCTTAGGTGCTGAATATGTTGACTTAGATAGGCTGTTTACTAACAGTGATGTGATAAGTTTACACTGCCCATTAACGGCCGAAAATAAGCATCTGTTAAATGAAAAAACGTTCGCATTAATGAAGGATGGCGTCACGATTATTAATACCAGTCGTGGTGGTTTGTTAGATGCGAACGATGCCATTGAAGCGTTAAAATCAGGTAGAATAGGTGGACTAGGCTTAGATGTTTATGAAGAGGAGGAACACTTGTTCTTTAATGATCATTCAAGCGAAATTATTACTGATGACACTTTCCGCCGATTATCTGCTTGCCATAATGTAATTTTTACTGGCCATCAAGCTTTTTTGACCAAAGAAGCATTAATTAGTATTGCCCAAACGACTCTAAGCAATTTAACTGAAATTAGTGCAGGGAATACCTGTGCTAATCAGGTATTAACTAACTAAACAGCTTGATAGAAATCCGCCAAAAGCTTACCTATGTTGCAAGTATATAAAATATAGTGAACAGGAATGATGAAACAAGGTGTTATTTGATCTGTGTCAATGGGTGCAACAAGTTAATTCGATTATAGTCAATGTGAACAGAATGTAAGAGTGATTAACACACATATTAAAAGGTGGTATATACATGGAATTATTACGCAACCCAAGATGTTACACGGACGTGTGTATAGATGGTACTTGGTATCATTATGATCACTGTGGTTCGAAGGTTTATTCTTTAAGTGGTGGTGCGGGGCCTGAACTTGATTTAGCGCGTGAACCTGCGACTGAAAATGAGCTTATTGATTTGATTCAAACCGCTATTAATTAACTTAATACAACACTCTTTCGAAATAAAAATACTTTGTAATAAATGATGTTCTAAACAATAGATACGATATCCTCACTCTGCGTACTGGTTTTATAGTGCTAGTGTGATTTGGCCTTTAAGCGCACTGGGCGTTTAAAGGTTACTTTTTGTTCTTTACTCCTCTTTACAATTTTCCCTCTTTGCGTTTTCTTTAATTTGTCATATTATGTCACTCTATTTTTATTGGAGAACACAAATATATGAAACGCATTATGCTATTCCTAGCAACCAACCTGGCCGTAATGGTTGTTTTTAGTATTGTATTAAACATTATCTATGCAACTACAGGCATTCAATCAGGTAGTCTTTCTGGGTTGTTGGTGATGGCGGTATTGTTCGGTTTCGGTGGTTCATTAATTTCATTAATGATGTCGAAGAAAATGGCACTACGTTCAATTAATGGCGAGATCATTACCGAACCACGTAATGCCAACGAACATTGGTTATTAGAAACTGTTACTCGACAAGCAAAACAAGCGGGTATTGGTATGCCTGATGTTGCGATTTATGATGCTGCCGAGATGAATGCTTTTGCCACTGGTGCTAAACGTGACGCTGCCTTAATTGCTGTATCAACAGGTCTTCTAGCACAAATGACACGTGATGAAGCTGAAGCGGTTGTTGCTCACGAAATCAATCACGTTGCTAATGGTGACATGATCACCATGGCCTTGATGCAAGGTGTTGTGAATACCTTTGTTATTTTCTTATCTCGTATTATTGCTAACGCAGTAAGTGGTTTCACATCAAATGATGAAGAAGGCGAGGGAGAAGGTGAAGGCGGTAGCTTTATGACTTACTTCATCGTATCAATGGCGTTAGAAATGCTATTTGGCTTCTTAGCGAGCTTCCTAACAATGTGGTTCAGCCGTCAACGTGAGTTTAAAGCAGACTCAGGCGCAGCGAAACTGGTTGGTAAAGAGAAGATGATTGCAGCACTTGAGCGTCTTAAAACAAGCCAAGAAACACAGCTTGAAGGTTCAATGATGGCGTTTGGTATTACGGGTAAGAAGACAATGATGGAGCTATTAATGAGCCATCCACCACTTCAAAATCGTATCAACGCATTACGTAATCTTTAATTTACGCCTATTTTAGACATGTCATTGTCTAGTGAATAAAGCCCCATGAGTGAATAACTTGTGGGGCTTTTTGCTTTTATGGTTATTTTTATTCTTTTCTTTTTCTTATAATAGCAGTTCACTTAACCATTATTCGACTATTACTTTGTGGTTAATTAAATGTTGTTTTCATTTGAAAACGTGATAGCTAAGCAGATAAAGAAATGTAAAAAAGGGTATTTTATATTCTATGAATTAGTGGCTTACGAGGTGAAAGCTAATGACGGATATAACCGTAGACAATCAACTGAAAGATAAAGAAAATAAGAACTCAGAACATGACAATAGCCAATCATTAGCGACGAGGTTAGTGAAGCTTTTAATTGCCTTTGGCATTCCGTTATTTTTGCTATCAATGTCTACCTCTGAATTACCCTTTGATGACCTGAGTATTATCCAGCACAGACTGCTCGCCATTTTTGTACTTGCAGCATTGCTGTGGATCCTTGAACCTGTACCTGTCTTTGCGACCTCCATCTTGATAATCACCCTTGAATTGGTGATGCTATCCGACCAGGGGCTTTATAGTTTTCGGTTTTTGAATGATGGAACTGACCCTGTAACAAGCATTGAAGGCTTGATACATTATAACGATATTTTCGCGGCTTTTTCGTCACCGATTATTGTCTTGTTCTTAGGGGGATTCTCACTCGCGATTGGCGCGAATAAATATGCGCTTGATACAAATCTGGCTAATGTGTTATTAAAACCATTTGGAACGAAACCCGCCTCTATCATGCTTGGTCTGATGATGATCACGGCATTGTTTTCTATGTTTATGTCGAACACGGCGACCACGGTAATGATGCTGTCATTATTAGGCCCCATTTTAATGTCGGTACCAAAGGGAGAAAAGGGCATTAAAGCCTTGGTGCTGAGTGTCCCTATTGCTGCCAATCTGGGCGGTATTGCGACACCAATTGGTACGCCACCGAATGCGATTGCGCTACAGTACCTTGATAGCCTTTACAATATCAGTTTTCTAGACTGGATGATGCTCGGGTTGCCCTTTGTTATTGTGTTGTTAGCCTTTGCATGGTGGTTGCTACAAAAGCTGTTTCCGTTTAGTGGAGATAGCTTGTATTTACAACTTGGTGGGGAGTTTCAACGGAGTTGGCAAGCGATAGTGGTTTATATTACCTTTGCGATGACCATTATTTTATGGATGAGTACGGGTTTGCATGGCATGAATACCTATGTGGTTGCGATTGTCCCACTGGCGGTATTTACACTAACAGGCATCATAGGCAAGGAAGAGTTAAAGCTGATTAACTGGGATGTGTTATGGCTGGTTGCTGGTGGTATTGCAATTGGTATTGCGTTGGATAAAACAGGATTGGCAGCGGTCATGGCTAATGCAATTGATTATTCGGTATTACCAGCGTTGTTGGTGATGTTAGTGATGTCGCTCGTGTGCTGGTTGATGGCTAACTTTATTTCTAATACCGCGACGGCAAATTTGTTAATGCCTATAGCGGCCGCTGTCGCTACTTCAATGGATGACTTGTCGTTATTGATGATGCTAGTCGTTGTGGCGTGCTCTGCGTCATTAGGGATGATATTACCGGTTTCAACACCACCTAATTCGTTAGCGTATGCAACGGGGTTAGTGGCCAGCAAGGACATGGCAAAAGTAGGGCTTATCATGGGCCTTGCTGGTTTAGTGCTTGTTTATATCGTTATTGCTGTTGTTAATCTCGTCTAAACTGTCGTACTTGTTTAGATAGTAGCGCTGACGGAATCTTGGTGCACGGTATTGATAATGTTACGCTGGTTATCTAATTCGTATACCCAATCGCACTGGTTGGGTAGGGTGGCTAAACACTGTTCGGTAATACGCTGGAAATAAGCGGTAAAGTTTCGCACTTCTGCACTGGTCATAAACGTTTCTTGCTGTTTTTGATCTGTGTTTTTGTCCTGGTTTTTACGTTTGTGTTCTTGTTCTAATCGCCACGCTTGTACACTGTCGAAACTCGGTGCTTTGAGCATCAACCAATGGTCAATACGTTGGTATAAACCTTGGTAATTCTGTTTTAATTGTTGATTTACATAACTACGCCAAATACCGTATTTATCTTTTGTCGCTTCTAATTTATTGATCGGATAGATAAGGTCTTTCATCAACTGTGGTTGTACACCTAGGCACCAACCCTCTAGCACGATCACATCAATGGGACGATCGATAATTGGCCATTGTGATTCAGGGTAGGGGTTATCTGCAAATTTGTTAAATCGACGAAGTTGTACTGGCTCGCTTGCTGATGCACCAGCACACAGTTTCTCTAAGGTTTCATTGGCAAGGTTCATATCATGTGTGCCAGGAACACCGCGGGTACGCAGTAAAGGATGAATTTGGTTAGCAAGCTCGTGACGTTGCTTTTTACTGTAATAAAAGTCATCGAGGGATAGCACTGCTACATTTAAATCAAACTCTGAACTTAGGCGGGTGCCAAGATAATCAGCCAAGGTCGATTTACCAGAACCTTGGCAACCATTAATGCCGACGATAAAGGTTTTTTTTGCTTGTTTTTGGTGCGCTACGATACTTAGTAGTGCACTAGAAAAGTACTCTGATGCATGCGTTAAATAATCTGCATCCAACTGGTGACGCTGAATGAATTGGTCTAGCATGGGCATTGTCTTCATAGATCACCACTTTTCTTTGAATTCATTTTGAATTAATGTCTTGAGTTTAAATCATCATAATCACTACAACATTTAAACAGTTTTTAATAAACATTTAAATAACTAATTATTAGCATTCAACGATTAGCTTACAACTAGTGTGCCAGTTCGATAAATTACTTAACATTTCTTGTTAATCGCGCTGGATCTAATAGTTTTTCCAGTTCTTGTCGTGTCAACCCGGTATTTTCTTCCGCGACGTCAATAATAGGTCGTTGTTCACGATAAGCCTGTTTTGCAATTTCTGCTGCTTTAAGATAACCAATGAGCGGGTTGAGTGCCGTGACTAGAATCGGGTTTTTATGTAGTGCTTGTGTTAATTGTTGTTCTTGTACTTCAAAACTGGCAATGGCTTTGTCTGCGAGCAGGCGTGAACTTGATGTGAGTAAGTTGATACTGCTGATAAGGTTCGTTGCGATCATTGGTAGCATCACATTGAGTTCAAAGTTACCTGATTGACCACCTATGGTGATCGCGGCATCATTTCCAATCACTTGCGCTGCGACCATTGCGCTTGATTCTGGGATGATCGGGTTTACTTTACCTGGCATGATAGAAGAACCGGGTTGCAGCACCGGTAAACTTATTTCACCTAATCCCGCCAGTGGGCCTGAATTCATCCAGCGCAGATCATTGGCTATTTTCATTAATGATACCGCGGTGGTTTTTAGCTGCCCCGATAATGCGACTGCGGTGTCTTGTGTTGCCATTAAAAATGAAAAATTATCTGCTTGGCTAAAAGTGATGCCGGTTAACCCTGATAGTTTTTGATTAAAGTGGTTGGCAAAATCGGGATGGGCATTGATCCCTGTGCCAACTGCTGTCCCACCTTGTGCGAGCTGCTGTAATCTGGGTTGCAACATTTTAATGTTATCAATGTTGGCGCTGATTTGTGCTGCCCAACTGAATAGGGATTGGCTCATTCTCACAGGCATGGCATCCATCAGATGTGTACGCCCCGTTTTTACCAAATGATTAAGGCTCAATGCTTTGTCTACAATGGTTTGTTGTAAATGATGCAGTGCTGGTAATAGCTGTTTGGCGACTAATATTGCGGCGCTGACATGTATTGCACTCGGGATCACGTCGTTACTGCTTTGACCATAGTTGACGTGATCATTGGCATCAATCTTAGCCTGACTATAGATACTGGCGAGATGGGCTATCACTTCATTGGCATTCATGTTGGAACTGGTTCCAGAGCCAGTTTGGTAGATATCAACAGGGAAGTGCTGCATGATGTTTTTATCTGCCTGTAATTGGTTCACCGCTGTGCAAATAGCGGTAGCGATGTTTTCGGGGATCAATCCTAATTCAAGATTGGCTTCTGCGGCCGCAGACTTAATGAGTAGCAGTGACTTGATGAAATCAATCGGTAGGGGTTGGCCACTAACAGGGAAGTTATCTATTGCACGTTGAGTTTGTGCGCCATAAAGCGCATTGGTTGGTACGTTGACCTCACCCATGCTATCGCGTTCGATTCGAGTATTAATCATGTTCATCACCGCTATAAGCTATGTATTAAAATAATGTTATAAAATTAAGATATGTCATTAAATAGTATAGCGAACTCTAGCCAAGATGAAGTAGGTCGATTAAGTCTGCGGAATAAGGTAAGCTGAAGTTTATTAAATATTTACCGTTGATTATGTTAAGTTAAACATGTGATTAATTTGCATAACCTCATATTGAGTAGGATAAAATAATGTCATCTTTAGACGCTGATCGTTTGTTACAAGATAAAACACTAAACGACGATAGTTATGTGGCTGCAGTTAAGCAGTTAAATGATTTAGGTATTGCGGGATTGATGACACTTGAAGCTATAGAATTCCAGACACTTGAAATTGAGGCTGTTTTAGCGAGTTGCCAGCAATTACAAACATGCTATGCAGAGATCGCGAAGGGTTTACCTACACAATTACATACTTGCTTTAACAACTCAGCAATGAGTGTCGAACAGCTTGCTGCATTGGTAAAGTTGATTGAGAGTGCGCCTGCAGACTTGTGGACATTAAGAGAAGATAGCTTTAATTGTTATGAAATGGATTTTCGTTTAGCTGAACTACAACAGCAATTAGCTATTTTAAAACCGCTGAACAAGAAACTTGCACCGTTTGTGAATATCAATACCCTAGGGTCGACAAATACCCTGCAATCGATTCAATGCTGTTTAGATAATGCGGGTATGTTCCGTTGGTTTTCTGCTAAATGGCGTGATGCTAAGCAACAAGCATTAAACCTTGCTGCACATGATCAGTTAAAGTTGGAAGATATTAAATTGTTATTTCCAGCCATGATCAAATACGTGAATACTCAGGAACGTTTCGATGCTCTGTTTTTACAAGAACCTATCTTAGCTGCTTGTCATCAGGGATTAAATACCGATGTTACGCCACTGCTCGCGATACGTGAATGGTATAAAGATATTGATTTTGTAATGGCTGAGCACTTTGTTGGTGAAACAGGACTGCTAGCTGGTTTATCCGTTATTGATAAACAAAGTGCGGATAAATTGGTTGTTGAGTACCACGCAAACTTGCTCTCGTTAATTAATAACCTAGATAATAAGATGAACAAGTTAGGATTAAGCTTTGCTGATCATCAGATGTTGCAGCAGAGTGATGCTGATTATGCCCTCGTTGTGACTGAATTAAAGTCGACTTTGTTAGATGCATTAAGTGTATTGAAGGAAAGTGGGGTAGATACTAACACTTGTCTATCTGAGCTTTGTAAAGCGCCGAACTTAAACGCTAAACAGTAATGAAATATTGTTAGGCCGATAGTTATATTGATAGGTATCGCGATTGGCTTAGTGTTTAGTTGAGTGACAGTTCGTTTTAAGAGGATTGTTTTGCTCATTAAATTTCAGGTATAAAAAAACCCTGCTCAATGAGCAAGGTTTCATTATTTGGTGCGTCCTACAAGACTTGAACTTGTGACATCTAGCATGTCGAGCTAGCGCTCTACCAACTGAGCTAAGGACGCGGAATTTGTACCATTAAAAATGGTGCTCGCTACAAGACTTGAACTTGTGACATCTAGCATGTCGAGCTAGCGCTCTACCAACTGAGCTAAGCGAGCATAATTTGGTATGTCGTTAAGACGAATCAAATACTATCCCGCATCCTTATTATCATCAAGTCTTTTTTAAACAATATCAGTATATTGCTTTAAAACTAAGCAGCAGGGTCTATATTTAAATCTTCTGCAGGGCCAAAGAATTCAAAATGCACATTTTCAGCTGGAATTTTTAGTTTAGGAGCGAAACCGTTCATTGCTTGCATGAAAGGTTTTGGACCTAAGAAATAAAACTCTACGTCACGGTCATGACCAATTTTTTCTTCCAGCATTGCTAGATTGATGAAACCAGTTGCGTCAGGCTGACATTCTGCCGTTGCATGGCTGTAAACGAAGTAAGGTTTGATGTTGTCGTTTTCAGCAGCAAGACATTTTACATGATCACGGAAGGCGTGAACTTTAGTGTTCATTGCGGCGTGAATAAAGTGAATCGGGCGGTCTGTATCTTTCAAGCTATTAAGCATGCTGATTGCTGGTGTGATACCAACACCACCAGTAACAAGTACAACAGGTTTTTTATTGTCTTTTAAGACGAAGTCACCTGCAGGTGCAAGTACACGTAATGTGTCACCAGCTTGCACTTTATTATGTAAGTGGTTAGATGCCGCGCCACCTTCTTCACGTTTAATACTAATACGTAAGTATTCTGAATTTGGTGAGTCTGAAAGACTGTATTGACGACGCGTCTCTTCACCATCAATGTTTAATACTAGACCGATAAACTGACCCGGTGTGAATGAAGACACTGGTCGGCCATCAGTTGGTGTTAGATAGAATGACGTGATATTTTCGCTCTCAGCTACTTTTGAAGTCACTTTGAAGTCACGTTCGCCACGCCAGCCGCCTTCTTTCTCTGCATTGGCGGTGTATGCCGCTTCTTCAGCTGCGATAAGCAGATCCGCTAGCTGCCAATATGCTTGTCCCCATGCTTCAATCACTGCATCTGTTGCTGCATCACCTAACACTGCTTTGATTGATTTTAATAAGCACTCGCCAACAATTGCGTATTGTTCTGGTAAAATATTCAATGACACGTGCTTGTTAACAATACGGTTCACTGCAGCTTCTAATACAGATAGGTTTTCGATGTTACCTGCATAAGCAACAAGGGCGTTTGCCAGAGCTTTAGGTTGGGCGTTACCTGCTTGGTTACTTTGGTTGAAGAAACGTTTTACTTCTGGGTATTCTCTAAACATCAAAGGATAAAAATGCGCTGTAATATCATTAGCATGAACAGAAACAGCTGGGACAGTCGCTTTGATAATATCTATAGTTTGTTGCGTTAACATAATAGCTACCTTGTATAGGTTGTGAATCGATTGTTGAGAATAATTGATCTACATCAATATTTATATTTCCTGTATTGCAGTAGCTGTGCCAACTTTACAAGCTGCTGATTATTAATACTTTTAATTTTAAATAGGCATTACCTGTTAGTTTGGTTGTATTTATGACAACGATTATGAGTTGTCATAAATACAACCAGAAGTCATTTTGACAACGATTGTGGGAATAATAAGCAAGAATTGCATGTATAAAACCGATTCAGTTCGTTTGCTTAAATGGCCAATTCACCGGTAATAAAATAGTTTATATTCTGCGTGTGGCTAGCGAATCACCTGCTAAGTCAATTAAGTAAAAAGCCGGTTTTATTATCAAGGATGATATGGAATTGGGGTCATGATAAATACTACCCCGTAGGGGACAACTTAGACATTCAAGGAAAACCATGAAATTAATCATTAGAGATGTTCAAAAAGCAGATGCGCAAGGCATCATGGATATATTGAATCCAATCATTGAGGGTGGTCTTTATACCATTCTTGATTCCACATTCTCTTTGGAAGAGGAAGAGCAATTTATTCAAGACTTCCCTGAAAGAGGTGTTTTTAATGTTGCTTCTAATGCAGAGGAATCAACCATCGTTGGATTCCAAAATGTAGAACCGTTTGCTACTTATACCCACGCTTTCGATCATGTCGGGATCATCGGTACATACGTTGATGGCAGCTACAGAAGGCAAGGTGTTGCATCGAGTTTATTTAACTCAACGTTTGAGCGGGCAAGAGCTCAAGGTTATGAAAAGCTATTTGCTTATGTGCGTGAGGATAACAAAAACGCACTCGCAACGTATTTAAAGCATGGATTTGAAGTCATTGGTACCGCCAAACGTCATGCTAAGATCAATGGCAAATACATCGATGAAGTGCTAATTGAAAAAATGCTATAAATGTTTTCCTCCCTGTTTTCTAATTGACTGATTACGTTTAATATATAAATGGATTAGTAATAATTAGTTAGGCATCAAGGAGGAGTTATATGCACCTAGCACAATTAAACATAGCGAAAGCGAAATACGCATTAGAAGCGCCAGAGATTAAAGAATTCGTTGATAATCTAGAACCGGTGAATAATACCGCAGAAACAAGTGACGGCTTTATTTGGCGTTTAAAGGACGAAAACGGTGACGCGACCAGTATTCAAGCCTTTTCCGATCCGAATATTATTGTAAATATGTCGGTTTGGCAGTCTCCTGATGCGCTTAAAAATTTCATGTTTAGAACGCACCATCGAGACTTTCTACGTCGTAAAAAGGAATGGTTCGATATTATCCCTGAGGACAGCTATGTTCTGTGGTGGGTACCTATTGGCCATATTCCAACGGTAGAGGAAGCGGTTAGTAAGTTAGAATATCTACGAAATAACGGTGATAGTCCTACTGCATTTACGTTTAAAAGTAACTTCAGCAGTGAAGAGTTTCTAGCGGACAGCGCTTAAGCCATTTGTAAATATAAGTATAGATATAGTTACCTTCTGTTATCACTAAGAGTGTCCCTGTAGACTGTCCTCTTAAATGGAATTACAACGTCATAGTACAAGGTTATTGTAGTATGGCTGCGTTTAGGAGGCCTCAGTGTCATTATTTTTTATATCCCAAGTATTAGTCGCCATCGCTATTTGTTTTGATTTGATGTCTTTTCAGTTTAAAGAGAGGCAGAAGATTGTGGCCTGTTTATTCTGTGCGGGAGTGCTTATTTCGAGTCACTTTATTCTGCTTGAACAATGGACTGCGGCGAGTTTGATGGTTATCGCAACGGTTCGTTATTTAGTAAGTATCTTTTCGACATCACCAAAATTAAAGTATTTGTTTGGTTCAGCATCGTTAATTGCGACAGTATTGACTTATTCTGGGTTGATTAGTGTTTTGAGTTTCTTGGCTTCTAGCTTTCAGACTGTAGCTGCGTTCAATAAAGATGATAAGCGGTTAAGAGAGTTAATGGTTGTGGGGACAAGTTTATGGCTAGTACACAATTACTTAATCGGCTCACCGACGGCGGTCATAATGGAAGCTCTATTTATCACGAGTAACCTAGTTGGGTATTATCGTTATTATTACAAGAAAGAGGCTGTGATATAGACGAAGATATTGTGGCTAAAGACCCTGTAATTAATTCACTGATTACAGGGGGGACTCTAAATTGACTACACCTTACAAATAGCAGCTACTGCTTTTAACCGACGCGTAGGCTCTGCCACAAATGGATTACTTTTATCCCAGGCATAACCAGCTAAAATAGAACAGATCATTTGTTTGATCTTCGGGTTAGGATTGTTGTGCAAGACAACGTCTTGGAACTCACCTGTATACCAACCTTCAACATAACAACGGAATGCGTTAACGCCTGTCATCAATGTATCGGCATATTCAGTTTGCCAATCAACAGCTTCATTGTTGAACTGTTTCACTAACAAATCAGCTGCAAGTTCAGCAGACTTCATTGCAATCGTGACGCCTGACGAGAATACTGGATCTAAAAACTCACCGGCATTCCCCAACAAAGCAAAGTTTCGCTCAAAGAGTTTAGTCACGTTGGCTGAATAACCCATGATCGTGCCACAAGGGTTAGGGTAACTAGCTTGTGAAAGTAATACTTTAAGATTGCTTTCTTCAGTTGCTAGTTGCTTTAACGCTGCAAGATGATCGTCAGGGTAATTAGCAAAGAACTCAGGTTCTCCAACCACACCAAACGAGCAGGTGCCGTTACTAAATGGAATTAACCAATACCATACTTTGCTGTCATCAGGATGTACAGAAATCAAGATCTTGTTACGATCATAGCCCTCAGTGGTAATATTATCTTCAATATGAGTAAAGATAGCGCGCCTTGGCGGTAGTGTCGAAGGCTCTTCTAGCCCGAGTAAACGCGGTAACACACGGCCAAACCCACTGGCATCAAGAATAAAATCAGCTTCTATCTCATAACTTGTTTGGTTTTCATCGAGCACTGTTAATAGCGGTTTTTCTCTGTCGATATCAATATTTTTAACTTCGTGTTGATAATGGATTGTGACGCCTTGTTGCTCTGCTGTGTCAGCAAGCAGTTTATCGAATTGACCACGTTGAACTTGGAAAGTAGTGCCTTCACCTGAAGTGTATTTATCAGTGAAATCAAACTCTGTATGTTGGCCATTAGCGTGAAAGGCAGCGCCATTTTTAAATTGAAAACCTGCCGCATTAACAGCATTAAACATATCCGCTTTTTTAAGCGATTCCATGCACGCTGGTAATAAGCTTTCGCCTATTGAAAAACGGGGGAATGTTGATTTTTCAATGATCGTTGCGTTGATGCCTTGCTTGTTTAGCAGTGCTGCTGCAAGTGAACCTGAAGGGCCAGCGCCGATAATAACGACGTGTGCGGGATGTGTTAATGACACAAAGAATTCCTTTATTATGTCGAGTTTAGACCCGGCAGATTAATATAATAATGTATTTAATAGGCTGATTTTATCACATGTTTAATGATGGTTTAAAAATTATCGGTAAATGGAAAAAATTAGTTGATATCCGTCAATACTATAGACGATCTTATTACTGAAAGGTGATGATTTAACCTATCGGTTGCTAAAAACAGGTTGGTAAATAGATAGTTGGTGCGTATATAGATTTTAAAGTATAGAAATTTGTATGAATATAGGGTGTTGAGGCATTGAGCGTTGTCACAATGACTACTCAGTGTTATAACTATTAGCCATTGAATGACCGTTTTAAGGATCTGCCACCATGGAACACCTCCGCTTTATTGAGAGCATCGATACCATTATGTATGACCTCTCTCGAGAGTTGCCTAAATACCAACGCTACAACCGTTTGTTACAGGCATGGCGTGATACGTTTGCATGTGACGCCTGTGTGTTGTTAAAGCTAGAAGGCGATAACTTGGTGCCTAAGTCTGCAAACGGCTTACAAATAGAGGCAATGGGGCGACATTTTCCTATTACTGAACACCCTCGATTTGAGCAGATTTTAGCGCACTATGATGATGGTAGTCATAATGAAATACAAAAGAAAGTACATAGATTTGATGCCGCATGTGAGCTTCCTGATCCTTATGATGGTTTGATTCAAACACCTGATGGTCAGTTGAACGTGCACGATTGTATGGGGGCGGTGCTAGTTATTGATAACAAGCCGTGGGGTATTGTTACTATGGATGCGCTTAATCCAAAACGTTTTGATTCACTCGATCCTGCCATGTTAAATTCAATGATCGGCTTAACCGAGGTGGTGATAAAAACTGCTAGCTTAATTTTTGCATTAGACCAAAAAGTACAACATCAAGAGCAGGTGACTGCCAGCCTTATTAATGAGAAATTCAGTGAAGAAATGATAGGTTCGAGTTCAGCAATGAACATGTTGAATTTAGAAATAGATTTAGTGGCAGACTCTGACTTAGCTGCCTTGATATACGGTGAGTCAGGTTCAGGTAAAGAGCTGGTGGCGCGTAAAATCCATATGGCATCTAAGCGCGCTAAAGAAGCTTTGATCACCGTAAACTGTGCTGCATTACCAGAAACCATGGTTGAAAGTGAGTTGTTTGGGCATGTCGCTGGTGCATTTACTGGTGCGACCAAAAACCGTTTGGGTAAATTCGAACTTGCTGATGGCGGAACCTTATTTCTGGATGAAATCGGCGAGCTACCTCTATCTATTCAGGCTAAGCTATTACGGGTTATTCAGTTTGGTGAGTTGCAGCGCCTAGGCAGCGATAAGCCCCATAAGGTAGATGTACGGCTAATTACTGCAACTAATCGGGACTTAGCTAAAGAGGTGTTAGAAGGGCGCTTTAGAGATGATTTGTATCACAGATTAACTGTCTATCCATTAAAAGTGCCGAGCCTACGTGAACGTGGTAATGACATTTTGCTATTAGCGGGTAACTTCCTTGCCAAGATCCAACGTAAGGTGGGACTAAATAACTTAACGCTAGCAAAAGATGCTGAGCGTGCATTATTGGCGTATGAATGGCCGGGTAATGTGCGAGAGCTTGAGCATTTATTAAGTCGCGCGTCATTAAGAGCGGCTGCTCGCAATCGTAAAGATGATCGTGTCGTGGTATTAGAAAGTTGTGATTTAGATATTAATACCTTAGATAAGAGCTCAGATCTCCAAACTTTAGGTGATGATAGTACGCCATCGTCCCTATTAGCAACAGACACTGCTGGCACAACCGTTGTAACCCCTAGCGTTGGTGAAAATGACATCGTTATTAATACGCTGGATAACGATAATAGCTTAAAGCAAATAACCGATGATTTTCAAACTCAGTTTATTAAAAAAATGCTAGCTGAGAATAATGGTAACTCTGCTGCCACAGCACGTGCGATAGGGGTTGATAGAAGTAATTTACATCGATTAATGAAGCGACTTAATGTCCAGTAATCAATTTTTAGTAATAAAGGTTCAGTAATAAATGTTCAGTAAGCTATATTAATTAATTCACTTTAACTAAGTGAATGCTCTTGTTAATCAAAAGCGGGTGAAGATCGTATAAAAAGGCGGTAGTGATGTGAATCACTACCGCCTTTTTACAAGTTACATTAACAAATAACGGATTGCTTATTAAGCAGTCGCTGTTAATTCAACAGTATGGCCTAAGGTTGTTTTTTTAAAAACACTAGACAGTTTAATTGATAACAATATTGCTGCCATTGTTAGACCAGAGATAAAGCCAATCCAGAAACCAGCAGGACCCATCGCAGGTACAACCAGGTCTGTTAATGCGAGTGTATAACCAATCGTCATGCCGACAGCCCAATAAGAGAGTAGGGTGATGGCAAAAATAATCTTGGTTTCTTTATAACCACGTAATGCACCTGCGGCGATAACCTGCACGGCATCCGAGATTTGATACACTGCAGCAATCAGCATTAAGCCTGTCGCTATGTTAATTGTGGTCATGTCTTCGGTATAAATCTCTGCAATTTCGTTACGCAGTACGATAGTAAAGATTGCCGTAATAACAGAAAAACCAACGCCCATCCACATAGCTGTGATACTTGCAGATTTCGCTTGTAGTGGTTTTTTCTCACCGACATATTGGCCAACAACAATCGTTGCAGCAATACCTAAACTTAGCGGTAGCATAAACACCATTGATGAGAAGTTTAACGCCACCTGATGCGCAGCAACTGTGATAGCGCCAAGCGGTGCTAACAAGATTGATACAACTGCAAATAGGGTCACTTCACAGAACATCGATGCGGCAATTGGAAAGCCAACACCAATGATATGTGACATCTCTTTTTTATCGATAGCATAAACTTTATCGAACAATTTGATGTCTTTAAAGTCTTTATGGAAATAGCTATAGGCAATCATCGAAATACACATCGCGATAAAGACCAGTACAGATGCTACCGCACAACCAACACCACCGAGTGCTGGCATACCAAAATGACCATTGATAAAGATATAGTTTGCTGGCACGTTAACCATGATACCAATAAGGCCGATGACCATGGTTGGCTTGGTAATACCTAAACCTTCATGATAACTACGGATCACTTGATAACCACAGGCAAACGGTAGCGCTAATGAAATCATGCGTAAATAGTCTGTCGTTAGTTCGGCCAATCTATCTTCAACATGCATGAAATCAAGGATCATTGGGCTGTAATACAATAGTGCCATCATTGGCAGGAAGATGATTAATACAAACCAGATCCCTTGCTGAACCACTTGCGCAATTTCACTTTGTCTTTTTGCGCCGTAAAGTTGCGCGACGATCGGTGTGATCGCCATTAAAATGCCAACTAAAAACATTAGCACTGGGAACCAAATACTGTTGGCAATTGCGACAGCAGCCATGTCTGTTGCACTTACTGCGCCAGCCATTACTGTGTCAACAAAGCCCATCACAGTGAACGCCAGTTGGGCGATCAAAATTGGAACCATTAATTTAAATAAGTTAGAAACCTCAGATCGATATTTCTGCACTGGTACTCCGGATATGTAAGGTTGTTATATTGTGTATTCTAAGAATTGATGTTGCTGAAAACGAAAGATTTGATTATGAATGTTGTGATATTCGCGTTCGTGAGGGCATACCTGATCCAGCTAGGAGCATAATAATCCTTTATAGCTAGTATTTACAGATGTATTTGAAATTATTTTATTCCATATTAATATCGGCTTATTAACTAGATGAATTATCTAAAATAACGCGATATAGTGACGTATATTCTTTTAAGTCATGATGAAGGTTATTTATGTTTACTGGCATTGTACAAAGAAAAGCAAAGATTATTAGTATCGAAAAAAAAGAGCAATTACATACCTTAGAAGTAACGCTTGATAAAGCACACCAAGACGGTTTAGTTATTGGCGCAAGTATCGCGAATAACGGCACATGCTTGACGGTAGTAAAGATGAACGACAACAGTGTTTGCTTTGATGTGATTGAAGAAACGCTTAAAGTGACGAATCTGGTAGACCTTGAAGTTGGTGATGAAGTTAACTTAGAACGCGCTGCCAAGTTTGGTGATGAGATTGGTGGGCATTTATTGTCGGGTCACGTTCATACTCAAGCTGAAATTGTCACTATTAACCGTACTGAAACCAATTGTGATATCTGCTTTAAAATAGCGCCGGAATGGCAAAAATATGTGTTACCAAAAGGCTTTATTTCTATTGATGGGATTAGCTTAACTTTAGGCGATGTTGCCGATGGACAGTTCTGGGTACATTTAATTCCAGAAACATTAGCGGTGACTAATTTAGGTGGACGTAAAGTGGGCCAGTTTGTGAATATTGAGATAGATAGTCAAACACAAGCGATTGTAGATACAGTTGAACGTATGATGTTAAACAAGTAACTGCCGGTACTGTTGATAAAAATACAATATAGCTCTTAACTATATAACTAAGAGCTATAAAGCTAAGAGCGATAGTCGGCCTCTATGTTTAACATGCCGTATCGCTCCTTAATTCACTCGTCTTTAAAAGATCTGCTCATCATCCGCATCAATAAACAATTCATACTTTTCATTTACCTGATCATGCAATAGCTTAAAATGAATACTATTACAGCAGGAACTACATTCATCATAATAGTCTTGCGAGCCATTACTAGCATCAACATCCGCAGTGACAAATTGACCACAATGAGGACACACAATTGTCCTATGAGAAAACTGTTTCATGATAACCTCCACAGGCTATAAGTCTCTCCAATATAACTAGACTACTTCGTTCCTTCTTAGCTTATTCTAGCTGAAAATCAGGTGTTTTGCTGTGGAGGGTTTAGTCGCGAGCTATTGGCGCTCACACCTTCTGTAATCAGTACTAATAAAATCGCAGCATTACAGCATCCAAGTGAGTAAGTATGGATATAGTACGGGGGCGATGATGGAGGTTAGTACAGCGCTGATTAATAAGGCTGTTGTACTGAATGCCCCGTGTATACGGCTCAGTTCCATCGCTTTAGATGTACCAATCACATGCGAGCCTGAACCGATGGCAAGACCTTGTGCTTCAGGCGTTCTGATACGTAAATGCTTTAACAAAAACGGTGCGCAGACGTTACCGAATATACCGACCATAATCACCATAATAGCAGATATGGCAGGGATACCGCCGATAGTCTGACTGATTGCCATTGCAATAGGTGTTGTTACCGCTTTCGGCGCAAGTGAAGCGATGATCTCTGGCGAGGCTGAAAAACTAATCGCGACAAATGTTGTCACCACGAGGCCGACAATTACGCCTACGCTACAAGCGACTAATACCGGTACAATTTTAGATTTTACATGCACAAACTGTTGATATAGTGGGAAGGCAAGGGCGATCACGGCTGGCTCAAGTAACCGAGTCAGAATGTGAGTGCCTTGCTCGTATTGTTCAAGCTCAAATCCAAATATCAACATGATCGTGATTAATGCACTAATTGATAATAAAATCGGGTTGAATATTGCGAGTGCGGTTTTCTTATAAAACCATTGTGCAAGTAAGTAGACTGTCAGGGTCAATGGAATCGCTAAATAGAAGATCATTTATCGTCACCTTGCTGTTTGCTTAACGTTGCTTTTTGTTTCTCTGCATTGGCTCGGTTCAAATAACAATAGGTATGGCCAACCGTGAAAAAGATCGCGACAGTGCCAATCAGTCCCGCCATGATGAGTGCGAGGATATTCTGTTGGACTAATTCAAAGTAACCCATGAGCGCAACACCTGCTGGTACAAATAAGATACCGATGTGGCGGTTAAGTTGTTCACAAACTTTTTCGACATATTTTTGTTTTAATAGCCCGCTACTGAGCGCGACGAAAAGTAATAGCAGCCCGATGATACTAGAGGGAAATTCAACGGGTAATAGCATGCTAACGGCACGTCCTAAAACCACGAAACACAAAATGGTGAAAATATTGTACAGCCATATCTTCATTGGTTACCTACCTACTAATTATGCGATTGCTAAGCAATTACTGTGCGATCGAAAGCGTCCTATATAAATGTTAAAAATATATAGGGCAGATGATACAATAAACGTTACTTGAAGTTTATTAGGTTATAAAAATGCAGTATCCGGTTAATGAAATTTTTGAAACAGTACAAGGTGAAGGCCATTTTACTGGTTATCCCGTCATCTTTATTCGTCTACAAGGCTGCGATGTTGGTTGCTCTTGGTGTGATACCAAACAAACTTGGACGGTCGACCCTGAAATGCAAGTGTCACAACAGACGGTGAACAAAGCTTGCGATGATAAACCCCATTGGGCGAACTTTACTGCACAAGAATTCATTACTATGATACAAAAAAATGGTTTTGTTGCAAAGCATATTGTGATCTCGGGCGGTGAGCCTTGTCAATATGATCTGGTTGAAATGACAACTGAATTAGAACAAGCAGGCTATTTCTGCCAAATTGAGACATCTGGTACATCAGAAGTACGTGCAACAGACTCAACATGGGTGACTGTATCACCAAAGATCCAAATGAAAGGTCAGTTGCCTGTTTTACAAAGTGCATTGCGCCGCGCGAACGAAATTAAGCATGTGATTGCAATGGAAAAGCACATTGATGAACTTGATGCATTAATAGCTGATATTGATCTTACAGATAAAATCATGTGTTTACAGCCTATCTCTCAACAGCAGCGCGCGACAGAACTTGCGATCAAGTTGTGTATCGAGCGTAATTGGAAATTATCAGTACAGATGCATAAATATATCTTTATTGATTAAGTTGATTCGAATCTAGTGATGAATGAGGGGTCGTATGAATAGTTGTATGGATAGTGTAGCAAGGTCAACAAAGCAATTGATTGAACAGTTTAAGCAACGTGAAGAAACCTTATTACATAGTGACTTCTCGCAATTTCCAGAGCGGTTAGATAACTTCTTACACCCTGAGCTTTTTGAGATATCACCAGTCGGGTGTTATACCTCTCGTACTGATATTGTAAATTGGCTATTAGCTAAGTCGCCAATGCAGCGCTGGCGCTTGTCTGATTTTAAAATAGTGGAATTAGCAATTGATACTATGCTGGTTTGTTATCAAGCTAATTCTATTAATGATGGTGTGGTTAAAGCAACGGGTAGTTTGCGCAGTTCAATTTGGCGTTTTCATGATCAACAATGGCGCCTACAATTTCATCAGGCAACAAAAAATTAACATTCAATTTAATCCCCTCGATCTCTTTCTCCTACCTATCTAGTACTAAATCACCTATATACCTCCTCTTTAGGGGAGGATCTTCCCCGATATTAAGTTTCATCATTACTTCTAAATATTTGACCTGTATCGCATAAAATATCGTGCTGGCTCCGATTGACAATGATTTGGCACGCTTGGCCTATATCTGACACTGTGTGCTAAAAGTATTATGTGAATATAATACCTACGACCTAATTGTTAATGGAATGAAAACAAATTAAAGGTATAGGATGGATACTATGATGAATAAAACAACTCAGAAAAAATATTTTAAAACCACACCCATTGCGCTTGCACTTATCGTTTCAGGCTATACCGCAGCACCACAAGCGATTGAATTTAACTGGGGTGAGGTAGAAGGTTCATTTAACTCGCAAATTACTGCAGGCTCAAGTTGGCGTGTTGAAGAGGCAGCAGCTAAAAATGTTGGTGTTGGTAACGGTGGCTTACCTGGAAATACGCCTACTGGCGATGACGGTAACTTAAACTATGATAAAGGTGATGCATTCACGCAAACTATTAAAGGTATTCATGACCTTGGTTTAACTTATGAAACAGAAGAAGGCACGACCTTTGGCGCCTTTGTACGTGGTAAATATTGGTACGATTACGCATTAGATCAAAATGATGTAAATCATGGTAATGCAACGAATGGTTATGTTGCCAATGAACCAATTAATGATGATGATTTTAATGATTTAACTAAATCAAAAGGCGTAGCGTTACTTGATGCTTACATCTTTACTGGATTTTATCTTGGCGATACAGCGGTTGATTTACGTATTGGTAAACAAGTCGTTAACTGGGGTGAGAGCTCATTCATCCAAGGTGGTATTAATGCGGTTAACCCAGTTGATGCTGCCGCTTTCCGCCGCCCTGGTGCTGAAGTCAAAGAAGGTTTATTACCGGTAAACATGATTTTCGCTAATATAGGTTTAACGGATAATTTCAGTGTAGAAGCATTTTATCAATTGGAATTTGAACCTACAGTGATTGATAGCTGTGGTACTTATTTTTCTACTGCCGATTATTTAGCTGAAGGCTGTGATAAATTAGTCGTCCAACCAGGGCCTTTGCCACCTGTAGTAGATAGAGAACTGTATGTCGGTGGTTATTACGCTGAACGTGGTACAGATGAAAATGCGTCAGATGATGGACAGTTTGGTGTGGCGTTTAAGTACTACGCTGAAAGTCTGAATGCAACTGAATTTGGTTTGTACTATATGAATTATCATTCCCGTTTACCTTATGCTAGTGCTGAGGCGGGTCTTTATAATGATGTCGGCGGTGCGCCGTTCATTCCTGCCATAATCACTGGGGCTGCTGCTTATAATCCTAAGTATCACACGGTTTATCCAGAAGATATTCAGTTATTTGGTTTAAGCTTCAATACAACGGTCTCGGAATGGGCTGTTTCAGGTGAGGTAAGTCATCGTCTGGATATGCCACTACAAATTAATGGCGCAGATTTACTGGCAGCAGCATTAAGCGCCGATCCCGATTCACCATTAACACCTGGGTATTCACAAGCAGCTGCAGGTGACACGGTTGATGGTTTTGAGCGTTTTGATTATACCCAATCGCAACTTACATTGATTAAATTCTTCGATAAAGCGCTTGGTACAGATCGTATTACTACTGTTGCTGAACTTGGTTATGGTCACGTATGGGATTTACCGGAAGGTGATGATGACATTAAATATGGTCGTGCAACTGTGTATGGTACAAGCTTTACTACTGAAGATGATGGTTTCACTACCACAGACAGCGCTGGTTACCGCTTAGCGGTTAAAGCTGATTACCGTAACGTTTTCGCTGGTGTTGATTTAGCGCCATCAGTCGCTTGGTCACATGATGTATATGGTTACAGCCCTGAACCACAAGGTACGTTCCAAGAAGGTCGTACGGGTGTGAATCTAGCATTGAAGGCTGATTATTTAAATATGTACTCTATGTCGGTAAGTTATACTCAGTTCGGTGGTGACTTTAACCCATTGTCTGATCGTGATTACGTATCTGCTGCCGTTGGTATTTCATTCTAATCATGAGAATCAGCACTAAGTTGTCAGATGATTAATACGGATATAACGAATAGAAGTTTTAGAAAAGGATTTTAATTATGAAAGTGTTCAATAAAGCATACAGTGTAGCAGCCATTTCTGTGGCAATGGCATTCTCGGCGTCAACATTGGCGAAAGTCAGTGAAGCAGATGCGGCTAAGTTAGGTAAAGAATTAACCCCCGTCGGTGCTGTTACTGCAGGTAATGCTGATGGAAGTATTCCTGCATGGACAGGCGGTATTACTAATGCCATTCTTGGCACTGATTTTGGTAAAAACGATCGAGTAACTAACCCATTTTCTGAAGACAAACCACAGTTTGTCATTACATCTGCCAATGTTGATAAGTATAAAGATAATTTAACACCTGGTCAGTTAGCGATGTTTAAGAAATATCCTGATACTTACACTATGCCTGTTTATGAAACACGACGTAGTTTCGCGCAATCAGATGATATTTATGACACGATTAAAGGCAATGCGCTTAATGCCACGTTAGCAGATGGCGGTAATGGTCTAAATGATTTTAATATTACGATCCCATTCCCGATTCCTGAAAACGGCTTAGAAGTTATCTGGAACCATATAACTCGTTACCGTGGTGGTCATGCTGAGCGTGTTATCACGACTATTCCAGTACAGCGTAATGGTGCGTATACGGCAGTTAAAGTAGAAGATAAATTTTATATCCCTGAAGCCCTAAAGGGTGGTCGTGATGCCAAGAAAGATGACAATATCTTGTTCTATTACATGCAGCGTATTATTGCTCCTGCACGTTTAACAGGGACGATTGCTTTAGTCCACGAAACGGTTGATCAGGTAAAAGAGCCACGTAAAGCTTGGATCTATAATTCAGGTCAACGTCGTGTTCGTCGTGCGCCTAACGTATCTTATGATGGTGAAGGTATTGGCGTAGAGGGGTCACGTACGTCTGATAACTACGATATGTACAATGGTGCACCTGACCGTTATGAGTGGACTCTTGTAGGTAAAAAAGAGCTCTATATTCCATATAACTCGTATAACCTTTCTTCTACAGATCTTGAATATAAAGACATTGTGAAGCCGGGTCATATTAATCAAGAATACACCCGTTATGAAAAACACCGCGTATGGGAAGTTCAAGCAAAAGTTAAAGATGGTCAACGCCATGTTTATGCACAGCGCAACTTCTTTATTGATGAAGATAGCTGGCAAGCAGGCGTTATCGATCACTATGACGCACGTGGCAACCTATGGCGCGTAGCTGAGGCTCATTCCGTTCAATATTATAATGCAGATGTGAACTGGTTTGCGGCTGAAACCTTGTATGACGTGATTGCGGGTCGTTACTTAGTGACGGGTCTGAATAACGAAGAACGTAAAGGTATTCAGTTTGATGTGAAAGCGAAGCGTAAAGATTTCTCGACGTCAGCATTGAAACGTATGGGTCGTTAATTTTTAAAACGTAGCAAATGTGAGCGAGATATTGATACTTAAATTAGGTATTAATATCTCGTTTTTTGCTTTAAACGGTTTACTATCGTGTTTGCCGACACATATCAAATGCAGTATTAAACTTTGTCGTCATATTTTGAAATGAGATAATAGTTGTTAGTTCTACGATTTCGTCATCATTGTAATAGCACCGTAGTTGGTCCACATGCCTGTCAGTCACATGCTGACCTGTGTCTGTTACTGCATCAGTATAGGCGAGAACGGCACATTCTTTAGGCTTGAAGTCACTGCAATTCTTCCAATCCATTAGCTTATCTTTATCAAGTCTGTTTTTTAGGCTCCGTAATATTTTAGAGTCATGCTCTATGGTGAATTCACACTGATTTAATTGCGCAACACGTACGCTCATTAAGGCATGTATGTAAGGTTCAATAGGTGAGGTTTTCCTATTGATCGTTTTGTATAATAACAACGTCGCGGTGAATAACTTTGGTCGACGGCCTAATATTTGTGCTGGTTTTAAGATTTTATTTTGCTGTTTCGCGAGTAGCCATAGAAATGGACGTATAAACCATGAATATTGGTTTGATTGTAACTTAGGGATGCGCATAACTAACCTCTACAGCCTTGCTGTATTCAATTCGTTTGACGAGAACTGCAACACTAATTATGGTTTAAATTAAGCAATAGACTAAATTTGTGGTAAATTATTCGTTGTTAAGCAAAGCGCTGTTTTAAATAAGGGTTAAATTAAATGACGACGTATTATACCGCGGCAGATCTTGCTGAAGAATTTTCGATCACGCGGCGCGCTATCCGTTTTTATGAGACGAAAGGTTTGTTACAGTCTGAACGTCGTGGCCGGTTTATGTATTATGATTACCGTCAACGCGCCCGTTTAATTATTATTTTACGCAGTAAGCGTTTAGGCATTAGTTTGGAGTCTGCGAAGCATTATTTAGCCTTGTATGATGATAAACCTGATAGCCCACCTCGCATGCTCTACATGTTACATCAGAGCCGTACAAGACTAGATGAACTGCGTGAGCAGCAATTGGCACTGCAAGAAAGTATCGCAGAACTTGAAACGCTGGAAAAAATTGCTATGAAGGATTTAACTGCCTGTGATATTGATATCGAATCGAGTTATCAAGATTACCTTGATGGATTAACTGAAACGACAGAGCTGAACCCATAAGGTTACAGCTTTATTTATCGCTTGATTATGGCTTTTGAAGTTATGTCTTGTGGCAGTAACGCATGATGAAAGTAGTGATGACATTGATGTCGTTCAAATCTAAATAAGTTAAGCCTTTATCCAATAATTCTTTTTTCTCAATCGCTGCATCGGTAGCGATTGCGATAATGTGTTGGTCGTCAACAGCCAGTAATGGTTTGCCTAAGCTCGGGCGATGTAGTTCTATTTTAGCAAATGCCTCATGTCGAAATCCCTCAACTAACACCAAATCCAATTCATCAGTGTTTAACCACTTAAGCTGTGTGATTAATTGCGGTTCGGCTGGTTCATCTTGTTCTGAAAATAAAATAGTGCGATGGGGGGACGCTAAGACCATTTGGCAAGCACCTGCTTTACGTAGTTTATAACTGTCTTTGTTCGGGTTATCCATTTCGATATCATGATGACTGTGTTTCACCATACCGATACGTAAACCACGCTCAGTTAATTTTGGCAGTAGTTGGGTAATTAAGGTTGTTTTACCTGTGCCACTGAATGCGGCGAAGCCAAGTAAGGGAATAGGGAAGTGTGCTAAAGAAGTCATGATGAGTACTCAATTACAGGATGAAGGGGGCTAAAACTAACTAGGCGTTTAATATACCTTTTAACTTAAGTTATGGGTAAAAAAAAGGTCGCATAAGCGACCTCTTTACATCAATTCTAACCAGATATTGATTTAGAACTAACTATGGCATGTATTACTGCCGTTTATATGCAGGAATTAACTTGCTGGTTTTTCAGCAGCTGCAAATTTTGCACATTCAATCGCATGTTGTTTATCACTTTCTTCTAGCTCTTCGTCTTCAACGAAAATCGGTAATGGTTTATGTTCAGTCGCAAGGAATGAATAAATTACCGGTAAGATGAATAGTGTAAACAGTGTACCAATAGCAAGACCAGATACGATTACTAGACCAATACTAAAGCGCTGTTCAGCACCTGCACCAGTGGCATACATTAACGGGATAAGACCCGCAATCATTGCCGCTGTTGTCATTAGAATTGGACGTAAACGTACTTTAGCTGCTTCAATTACCGCTTCTGTACGGCTCTTACCGTGATGTAACTGTTCTTCTTTTGCTACTTCACAAATCAAGATACCGTGCTTAGTAATCAAACCGACGAGGGTAATCAAACCAACCTGAGAATAAATATTCATGGTTGATAAACCCCAAGCCAGTGATATTAACGCACCAGATACAGCAAGTGGTACAGATACCATAATAACTAAAGGATCACGTGCAGATTCAAACTGAATAGCCAGTACAAGGTAAATGATTGCCAATGCCAGCGCAAAGGTCATATACAAAGCACTACCTTCAGTTACAAACTGACGAGATTCACCCATAAAGTCATAACGATAACCTTTTGGAAGCATTGATGATGCTGTATTTTCGAACCATGAAATTGCATCACCCATCGCTACACCTGGACTAGGTACTGCACCAATCGTTGCAGAGTTAAGTTGGTTGAAGTGAGGAAGTGAACGCGGTTCAGCAACTACATCAATAGTAATCAAGCTGCCTAACGGTACTGCGTTGCCATCAGCTGCACGTACGTAGTAGCTATTCATTGATTCAGGATTCAAACGGTATTTACGTTCAACTTGAGGAATTACCTCGTAAGAACGGCCATTTAAATCAATACGGTTAACGTAACCATCAGACATCATCGTACTAAGTGTAATACCAATGTCTTGCATGGTAATACCGTAAGCACCGGCTTTGTCTTTATCAATGTTAATCTTCATCGTTGCAGAGTCGTAGTTAAGATCTAAATCCGAATACACAAATAATGAGTTAGATTGTACTTCTGTTAATATGTCACTCGCTACCTGGAATAGACTTTCAAAACTATTCGGTGTCGTAATCACAAATTGTACAGGTAAGCCAGAACCAGCACCTGGTAATTCAGGCATTTGGAAAGCAATAACTGACATGCCTGGTACATCTTTAACAAGCCCAGTAATACGATCAACAACTTCGCCTTGACTTGCTTCACGTTCACTCCAAGGAACCATAGACGCAATACCAAATGCTTGGTTTGAGCTAGGTACACCAGAGAAGATCTGAGCGTAGGCAATTTCAGGCTGTTCGTTTAGCTTAGCGTTAACTTCACCCATTGAGTTTTCAATGTAATCCAAGTTAGCATTTGATGGTGCAGTACCCATCATCATCAATACACCTTTATCTTCTGACGGTGCAAGTTCGCTTGGAATAAATTTGAACAGGAATGGCATAGCTGCAAATACGATAACAGCAAATGCAATCATAACCGGACGTTTGTGCATTACTGCACTGATCATTCTTTCATAACCGTTAGTCATACGATCAAGGAAAGCATGAACAATTTGTTCAAATTTGCTTGGCTTCGCATTGGCTAATAAGATTTTAGAACACATCATCGGAGACAATGTTAGTGCTAAAATACCAGAAATGAATACCGCACCAGCAAGGGTAAGCGCGAATTCTTTAAATAACGCACCCGTGATACCACCCATTAACGCAATCGGTGCATATACCGCACCCAGTGTTAATGTCATCGCAATAACAGGTACCGCAATTTCACGCGTACCAATCACGGCGGCTCGGAAAGGGGACTCTCCGAGTTTGATGTGCCGGTCAATATTTTCTAATACAACAATCGCGTCATCTACTACCAGACCAATCGCCAGTACCATCGCCAGCAATGTCATTAAGTTCCATGAGAAACCAAACATCTGCATGACCATTGCAACACCGATCAAAGACAGTGGGATTGTCACGATTGGAATGATAACGGCGCGCAGTGAACCAAGGAATAAGGTAATTACTACGATAACGATAAGCGCTGCTTCGATAATCGTTTTAATTACTTCTTTGATTGATTCATTGATCGCAACTGTTGAGTCATACATCACGTTCATGTGGATGTTTGTCGGTAAGTTACGTTCTAGTTCCGGTAATAATGCTAATACGTCAGCAGCAATGTTAATTGGATTTGCTGTTGGTGCGGCATTAACGGCAGCAACAACGGCTTCTTTACCATTTGCTGATGCGCGATAAACGTCATGGCTCTTCTCTAAAGAAACTTTTGCAATGTCACTTAAGCGAATAACCTGACCTTTATCTGTTGATACAACAAGACGTTCTAGATCTTCAACACTACCTACTTGGGTATCGGCATTACCATTGTAAAGCACGAATTCACCAATCGCTTGACCTGTTGCAGACTGATAGTTGTTACTATTCAGTACACCCATGATTTCGGTTGCGGTAAGGTCATAAGCTGCCATTTTTAATGGGTCTAACCAAACACGTAGTGCGTATTTAATACCACCGTACATGTCTACTTTAGAAACACCATTAATGGTGAACAGCTGTGGGTTGATTACACGATCAAGATAATCAGTTACCTGACTAGAAGAGAGTTCATCACTGCTAAAGGCAATATACATTACCGCCGTTGTTGAACCCGTAGACATCGTCACCGTTGGGTCCTCTGCTTCTTTTGGCAGTTGCGAACGAACAGAGTTCGTTTTGGCCAAAATATCAGAGAGGGCAGCATTCGGGTCGGTATTTAGTTTCATCGTAATGGTAATTGTTGAACTACCTAATACACTTGATGATGTCATAAAGTCGATATTATCGGCTTGGGCTACCGCTTGCTCTAAGGGCTGGGTAATAAAGCCCTGGATCAAATCGGCGCTGGCACCATAGTAGCCAGTTGTTACGGTAACAACCGTATTGGTCATGTCTGGGTATTCTCGAACCTGCATTTTGAAAATTGCTTGAACACCAAGCAACGCAATCAAAAAGCTGATAGATACCGCTAGAACAGGACGCTTGATAAAAATATCAGTAAAGCGCATGTATCCTCCGATTAAAGCATTGGTGTTTCAGCTGGTACTTTCAATGTATCGTTTTCAATAACACGCACTTTCGCGTTATTACTTAAACGTACTTGACCTGATGTGACAATTTTATCACCAGCTTTAACGCCTTCCAATACATGAGCGATAGCATCAATACGTTCGCCAACTTTGACAACCGATTGTGTTACACGTAAATCACCATTGTCGTCTTCGTTAACGATGTAAACATTGTCACCGTAAAGCGTAAACGTAATTGCAGTTTGTGGCACTGTAATTTGTTTTTCAACGGTAGGCAAAATTACATTCGCACGTGCAAACATACCTGAACGAAGTTGTGAATCGTTATTTGGAATATCTGCTTGGATTTGGATTAAACCACTTTGGAAGTTTACCGCAGGTTCAATAGCACTAATTGTACCGCTGAAGGCTGTTTCAGGATAAGCATCAACAAAAATTTCAACAACTTGACCTAAGTAAACTTTTGAAATTTGAGTTTGTGGCACTGTGAATCGAAGACGCATAACACTGGTATCTTCTAAACGAACAATTGATGTACCAACAGATAAAAACTCACCTAAAAATACATTACGTAAACCAACTTCACCGTCGAATGGTGCTGTAATTTGGCGACGTTCAATCACTGCTTTTTGACTTTCAATATCAGCAAGCAATGAAGAATATGCAGCTTCAGATTCGTCTAATGCTTCTTTTGATACTGCATTTTTCTTATAAAGTGCTTCGTAGCGTAAGAATTTAGATTTAGCCGCGTTCAGTTTTGCTTGTGAGCTTTTTAGGTTTGCTCTTTCTACGCGAGAGTCAAGATTAACGAGTAATTGACCTTTGGTTACTTTCGTACCAGAGTCAAATGAGATGCGATCGATTTTACCTGCAATTTCGTTAGAAATTTCTACACCTTGGTTAGGTTCGATAAAACCAATAGCTTGAATAGTTGGGATCCAATCTGATGTCTTAATATCGACAACAGTTACTGGAAACTCAGGTTCAGGTCTATTGGCCATAAATTCTGCAATCTTTTGCTGTTTAAAAAGATTAAAACCAATCACACTGCCAAACAAGGCGAGTGCGATTAGTAACATGGCTAAGGTCCACTTTTTCATGACTAGATTAACTCCGGGGTGTTATACATATGTTATAAGTTCTGATATGAAACTGAGCTTTTCCATGCTGTATCGTTAAAGATGACTTTCGCTGAAAGCTCGTTCAGAGATGTGTTTGTTATACCTATTTTAGATGTTAACTAAACTCAATCAAGCATTTTGTCCATTAAAATAGTTTATTTACGTATATTTACCAAATAGGTAGTTTTACTAGTATTTTTGTTGACAACGGCGTTGAGATCGTGACAGCCAACTGGTCTAATTTTAGTCTTTTAAGGCTGTTTTTAGCACTTTATTTTTAGAGTTAATATTCTAAATGTGATTAGCTTTTCTATAGTTTCCTTTGTAATCAAATATACGATGCTCAATTTTCCAGAAATACTTTTCCTTTTTTGCGATCACGAAATCTGGTGGCACAAACCCTTGTATTTGCGCTGTGATTTGTTCCGCTGTTGTTGCTGTAATTGGCGCGCCAGTGATGGTTCTTGAAAATATGCTTAAAAAGCGTTGGCGTTGTTTGCTGTTACTGAAATAGAAGGTCTCTTTAATAACATCGCCATCTTCATCATGATAATTAAGTTTGATTTTATCGCCATCAGCTTGTGCTGAAATTCCCGAGCAGCGTAGCACTTTACGATCTTTTAATTGCAGTGCTTTTTTCAGTTGGTTGTCTGGATCGATTAAATCAACGTGACATTGTTGGCACTCACGGGCTGCAATGTCATTCTCGGCATTACATTGAGGGCATTGCTTGTATTTAAAGCGATAATCACACTGCTCTTCATTGCCATTACTGGCCTCGACTAACCCTTGGCAACGGCGTCCATAGTGCTCAATGATATCCCCATCTGCATCTGTTATCCCCCAAAAAAGATTGGCGAAGTCACAACTTGGGCAGGGCACTTGTACAAGATCGCTATTGCTGTTGGGCTTGGTTGAGCCAATTTCAGGTTGGTATAAATCAAACCCGTTACCGGCGTAATCAATAATTAAACAATCGTTTTTACCTTCGGCAAGACGTAGTCCTCGACCTGCAATTTGTTGATACAAACTGACGGAATCTGTTCGGCGTAAAATGGCAATAACGTCAACGTGTGGTGCATCGAAACCTGTGGTTAATACTGACACATTAACAAGGTATTTAACTTCCTTAGCTTTAAACTGACGAATAAGTTCATCACGTTCTTTAATGGATGTTTTACCCGTGATAATTGCGGCTTGCTCGTCTGGTAATTGCTTAAAGATTTCTTTTGCGTGTTTGATACTAGCTGCAAAGATCATGATGCCTTCACGATTGGCTGCAAGCTCGATAAGTTGCTTACAGATTGCATGGGTGACACGTGGACTTTTGGCTAAGAACTGATCCAGTTGCACTTCATTATATTCCAGTGGCAAATCATCGAACTGATAGCGGGCAACTGGTGCATCGATTACGGTTGGTGTGGTTAAGAAGCCTTTTTGTACTAGATAGCGCAATGGTAATTCAAAAATGCAGCTTTCAAATGGGGTCTCGTCTTCTGTTCTGACATAACCTTGATAATGTTTTTTGTATATCCAGCCTTTGTCTAAACGATAAGGTGTTGCCGTAAGGCCAAGCACTTTCAGCTTCGGATTGGTATTTTTTAGATGATTAATGACTTTTTGGTATTGGCTGTCTTCACTCAAACTGACGCGGTGGCATTCATCAATAATCAGTAATGAAAAGAAGCCATCAAATTTTTCGAGATTACGACTTAATGATTGCACACTGGCAAACGTCGTTTTAAAACCATCCTGTTTTTTGCCTAGCCCTGCCGCGAAAATACCAGCTTGAAAACCATCATGTTCGAATTTGCTATGGTTTTGCTCCACGAGCTCTTTTACATGGGCAAGAATCAGTACGGGGTGCCTTGCTAGTCTGGCTAATTCAGCTAATACGTGACTTTTACCTGCACCTGTTGGCAGTGTTATCACCGCTGGTTGATCTGATTTTCTAAAGTGAGCTAAAGCGGCATCGACAGCTGCTTGTTGGTAATCGCGAAGAGGCATAGTTTATTTATATTTAAGAATCGATTAGTAAGGTGATTATCAATAAATTAGCACTAAAAGTCCAGTTTGATATTCATTTACACAGACTACTAGATTGATAGGCGTTCTCTTTTAGTCCTTGTTTTAGTTATATTTTTAGATAGTTTATTCCTTTTGATGTGTAAGGTTATAACGTATTAACAAATCATACCAATCTCATTAGACTGCGCACTTTAATAATATACTTTATAGTGTGGGTGAGATAGAAAATGAATTTTAACAAAAAACCGTTAGTGATAGCCTTAGCTCTTAGCGTAACGAGCATCTTAACGACAGGTATTGCTTTTAACGTGGCAGCAGAAACTCTCACTCGAGATAATGGCGCACCAGTTGGCGATAACCAAAATTCAATTACCGCAGGTCCAAGTGGCAGCGTGCTATTAGAAGATGTGCAGTTAATTCAAAAACTACAGCGTTTTGCGCGTGAACGTATTCCTGAACGTGTTGTGCATCCACGTGGGGCGGGCGCTCATGGTGTATTCGTAGCAAGTACCGATTTTAGCGGTATTACTGCAGCGGCACCTTTTGCAGATAAAGGTAAAGAAACACCGGTATTTGTACGTTTTTCTTCGGTGATCCACAGTAAAGGCAGTCCTGAAACAGTTCGTGATCCACGTGGTTTTGCTACAAAATTCTATACGGACGAAGGTAATTGGGATCTGGTTGGTAATAACCTGCCTGTATTTTTTATCAGAGATGCAATTAAATTCCCTGATATGGTGCATTCATTAAAGCCATCACCTGTGACTAATATTCAAGATGCCAACCGTGTATTTGATTTCTTTTCTAATGAACCGGGCGCTATCCATATGTTGACGTGGGTGTACAGCGACAATGGTACACCTGCAAGTTACCGTAAAATGGATGGGTTTGGTGTACATGCCTATAAAATGATTAATGATGCGGGTGAAGTGAGCTATGTGAAATTCCACTGGAAGAGCTTACAAGGCATTGATAATTTAGACGCGGATGAAGTAGCTAAGGTGCAATCGACAGACTTCCAACATTTAACGCGTGACTTGTATGCCAGTATTGCCGATGAGCAATATCCACAGTGGGATCTGTATATCAAGATAATGAGCCCGTCTGAACTTAACAACTTTGACTACAATCCTCTCGATGCCACGAAAGTGTGGACGGATATTGCTGAAACAAAAATCGGTACTATGACGTTAAACAGAATGCCGACTAACTTCTTCCAAGAGACTGAACAAGTGGCGATGGCGCCTGCAAACCTTATCCCAGGTATTGAACCGTCGGAAGATCGATTGCTGCAGGGACGTATTTTTTCTTATTCTGATACTCAAATGTATCGACTCGGGGCTAATCACCAACAACTGCCGATAAACCGACCTGTGGTTAATGTTGTAAATTATAATCAAGATGGTGCGCTAAATGTTGGTACAACCCAGTCTAATGTGAATTATCAACCAAGCCGTGAAGGGGTTGTTGAGAATGTTAAAGCTCGTCATTCAACGCCATCGCTTGCAGGGCTAGTTCAACAAGCGACAATTGCAAAGCAGTCAAACTTTGCTCAAACCGGTGAGCTATACCGCAGTTTCTCTGAGCAAGAGCAGCTTAATTTGATCCGAAACTTAGCGGGTGATCTTGGCTCTGTTAAGGACATTAATACCAAGCACAAAATGTTGAGTTATTTTTATAAAGCGGATACTGATTACGGCATGAAATTAACGAAAGCTGTAAATGGCGATATTGCTAAAGTAAAAACATTAGCAATGAGCTTATAAACGCACTGAAATAATAGCAATGCGAAAGAGGCCTTCTTTCGCATTGCTCAATATGAATCGAGTACTTTCACTATGTTCAATCCAAGAAAAATATTGCCGCTGATATTATTTGTAATTCCTGTCTTATCTTTGCTGGTCATTGTTAATTTACATGCGGCCGAATTATCTACACACGAAGGTTATGAGGATTTAACGCCGTATTATTATGCTGCTGCGAGAACGGGAGATGATGACGTCATTGAGACCTTTTTAAATGCGGGGTTACCGATTGATATCAGGAATCGAAAAGGTTATACCGCATTAATGATCGCGACTTATAATGGCCGTATATCTATCGTGAATTCATTGGTAGAACGTGGCGCTAATGTTTGTGCTGAAGATAATAAAGGCAATACTGCATTGATGGCAGCGATTGTGCGAGCCGAGTTTAGTATTGCAAATCTATTGATGAAAAGTGATTGTGACGCTAATCAGAAAAATAGAGCAGGGCAAACAGCGGTTATGTATGCGACTTTATTTGGTCGTGAAGAATTAAAAGCGATGCTAATCAGCCGTGGCGCAGATGTCCACTTAAAAGATCATAATGGTATTTCTGCAACAAGCCTACAAGCTGCACAATGATGACATATGTCTGTTAGTTACAGATTTGATAAAGTGAAGATTAGCGCGTTGTTGTGCTATTGTTAAGTTAATGTTTTTAATTCTATCGATAGCATATTCAGTTATCTACGAACTATTACTTACCCAAGTATTTACTCAATTATTTAATTATCTGCTCAACTATCTAGGAGTCGTCGATGGTCCCTCAAGCTTTCATTTATGACGCTATCCGTACACCTCGGGGCTTAGGTAAATCCTGTGGTGCCTTATATGAAGTCAAACCCGTTACTCTTTTAGCTGATTTACTTAATCACTTACAGGCTCGAAATGGTTTTGATACGGATGCGGTCGATGACATCGTATTAGGTTGCGTTACGCCGGTTGGTGATCAAGGTGCTGACATCGCTAAAACTGCGGCGCTTGTGGCGGGTTGGAAAGATAATGTAGCCGGGGTGAGCTTAAATCGATTTTGTGCATCAGGGCTTGAATCTGTCAATGTTGCGGCGATGAAAATACGCTCTGGTTGGGAGCATTTAGTGATCGCTGGAGGCATTGAATCAATGTCTCGGGTCAAAATGGGTGCTGATGGTGGTGCGTGGTCAATGGATCCTGAAACCAGTTTAGCGACTGATTATATGCCACAAGGGTTTGGCGCAGATTTAATTGCGACGCTTGATGGTTACAGTCGTGAAGATGTTGATGCATTTGCAGCGCGTTCTCACCAACGTGCCGCCACCGCTTGGCAGTGTGGTGCATTCGCCAATTCGGTGATCCCCGTGCACGACCGTAACGGTATGTTATTGCTTGATAAAGACCAACTTGTTAGACCTGATTGTTCAGTTACTTCTCTTGCTAAACTGAAACCCGCGTTTGCGTATCTAGGTCAGACGGTGTTTGATAGTGTTGCTAAGCGTCGTTACCCACAAATCGGACAAATGAACCATGTACATACAGCTGGTAATGCCTCTGGTATTGTCGATGGCGCAGCGCTGGTGCTAGTTGGGAGTGCCGAAGCTGGCGCTAAATGGGGGTTGAAACCCAGAGCAAGAGTGATTGCTACGGCTGTCGTTGGCGCCGATCCAACCATTATGTTAACTGGTCCTGTACCTGCAACCCAGAAAGCATTAACTGTGGCAGGATTAACCATTGATGATATTGACTTATTTGAAGTGAATGAAGCGTTTGCAGCTGTTGTTATGCGTTTTATGAATGAACTTAATATCTCGGCTGATATTGTTAATGTCAACGGTGGTTCTATTGCGATGGGACATCCGCTAGGCGCAACAGGTGCGATTATTCTAGGGTCGTTATTAGATGAGTTAGAGGCTCGTAATTTAAAGCGTGGTCTTGCAACCTTATGTGTAGGTGGGGGCATGGGGATTGCAACAATTATTGAACGTGTAGAGGGGTAACTATGCCATTAATTAGTAGAACGTCATCAATTCGCATAAAACAAGATGATGCTGGAATAGTGCATTTAATTTTCGACAAAGCTGACTCAAAGATTAACTTACTTGATCGCAGTTTTATTGATGACTATGTAAAAACAGTGAATAAACTCAAAAAAATGACATTTACCGGTGTGGTTCTGCGCTCTGCAAAAACAAGTTTTTTTGCTGGTGGTGATATAGCGGAACTTAGCGATAGCGCGGTTCAAGATATCGAAGCCAGTTTTCAGTTATTATCCTCGCTGAAAGAGTCTATGCGCTGGTTAGAGACATGCGGAAAACCGCTCGTTGCTTGTATCAATGGTGCTGCGCTCGGAAGTGGTTGGGAGCTTGCATTAGCTTGTCATTATCGTATTGCCCTCGTGAGAAGTACGTCATTAAATATACCCACAGTAACATTAGGTTTACCTGAGGTGACTTTGGGTTTAATACCGGGGGTGGGTGGCGTAGTCAGAATGATACGCTTGTTAGGGTTTGAAACGTCAATCCCGTATCTGCTTAAAGGTAAGCAATTTGACAGTGAAGAAGGGGTCAAACTGGGCTTAATTGATCAAATTGCGAGATCAAATGTACAAATGCTCGCGCAAGCAACCAATTGGATCTTGTCACAATTACAGCCAGTAAGTCAGCCCTTTGATATTAAAAACTATCAACTCCCTGGCGGTAATGTAAATGCCCCCAATATCGCGAGTATGCTTGTGCAAGCGCCCGCCATGTTAAAGAAAAAAACACAAGGTAACCTCCCAGCACCAGAGGCTATCTTAGCAGTCATGATTGAATCGGCTGAAGTCGATGTCGACACAGCGTTAAGATTGGAAACCCGCTATTTTCTTAATGTGATTAGCGGTCAAGTGGCTAAAAATATGATTAATACCTTTTGGCATCAATATAATGAAGTCAAAGCAGGGGCGTCGCGACCGCTCGATTACCCGATAACGAAATTTAGTAAAGTTGGCGTACTAGGGGCGGGTATGATGGGCGCGGGTATTGCTTATGCGTTAGCAAGCCATGGCATCACAGTGATCCTAAAAGATATAAGTATAGAAAAAGCCGTTTTTGCTAAATCATATACAGCCTCTATTTTAGCTAATTGTAAACTTGCTGATGAAGAGAAAGGCGCCATTTTAAGACGCATTATACCATCGAAGTCCCACTCCGATTTGGTCGACTGCGATATGGTTGTTGAGGCTGTTTTTGAAGACCGTAAAGTTAAGTCACAAGCGATCTCTGAAACTCTCGCCGCGATTAATGCTGATGAGGTAAGTGAGAGCCATAATAGTAGTAATAACTGTAGCGGTAGCAATGTTCATGGTTTAATCATGGCATCGAATACATCGACATTACCGATATCGAGTTTAGCGACTGCTTCCACAAAACCTGAGAACTTTATTGGTTTACACTTCTTTTCTCCAGTAGATAAAATGCCATTAGTCGAAATAATAAAAGGTGATAAAACCTCATCGGCGACCTTGGCTGCTGCGTATGATTTAGTATTACAAATAGGCAAAGTACCCATTGTGGTGAATGATTGTCGAGGCTTTTTCACTTCACGATTATTTTTCACTTATGTGTCTGAAGGTATGCGTATGTTAAGTGAAGGTGTACCGGCTGAAGTTATTGAAAATGCCGCGATTCAAGCTGGATTACCAGTCGGGCCTCTCGCAATTATTGATGAAGTGAGTTTGTCGTTGGTTGATAATGTGCGTAATCAAACCCGATTAGATTTAAAAGCCGAAGGCAAAGAGCGGCTTGATAATCCCGCTGACGCTGTTTTAGACAAGCTTTTAGCCTTAAAGCGACTAGGTAAATTAGCGGGCGCAGGTTTCTATGATTACCCTAGACAAGGGCAGAAACAGCTATGGTCTGGTTTAGCGACGGTATTTCCAACGCAAGATAATTGGGACATAGAGACGGTGAAAGATCGCTTATTGTTTGTGCAATCTCTAGAAGCGCTCAGAGCTTATGAAGAAGGGGTAGTAACAAGTACGCGTGATGCCAATATAGGTTCTATTTTCGGTTTAGGTTTTCCAGCCTGGACTGGTGGTGTTTTACAATTGGTTGACCATTATGGCGTTGCAGAATTTAAGCGCCGTTCAGAGCAATTAACTGAACAGTTTGGCCCGCAGTTCACACCTGCAGCGATACTTTCGCAGTGGTAGAATTAATTACGAGGCGTTGTAAAATCGAAGTATGGGTATTTTGTTCATGTGCGATTCATATTGCTCGTTATAGTATGAAGGTTAAGAATAACGAGAAAAGATAATTTAGAAAATAGAGGACTGCACATGATAAACACAGCATACAAAATAGTAGTGCTTTTAATTGGATTCATAGGCTTTGTATTCGTGACTAGCTTAGGCTTAATACTCACGACTGTATTGTTGATTACAGGCATAGTAGCGAAGCCATTTTTACTGAAACGAATGAAAGAGAAGCTTAATCAGTCACAGGCATACAAAGCAAATAATGTCATACCTGGTCAAGTCTATGAAGGTAAATATGAGCGAGTCGATCAGTAAAAATGCTGATGTCTGTGATGACAGTGTATAAATTACACGATGATGTTTTAAAACAAATTAACTTAATGTTATTATCTAAGGTTCATGTAACGGTTAACTAGGAGATAATAACTAGTGAAAGTGCCACAAAGAATACAACCTCTTGTTGATGATGGACTTGTTGACGAAGTAGTACGTCAGCTTATGAGTGGTAAAGAAGCAACAGTATACGTTGTACGGTGTGGGCAAGAGATCCGTTGCGCTAAAGTTTATAAAGAAGTTGAGAAGAGAAGCTTTAAACAGGCTGTTCAATATCGTGAAGGTCGTAAGGTTCGTAATAGCCGACGCGCACGAGCAATGGAAAAAGGCTCAAGCTTTGGACGTAATGAACAAGAGAAAGTATGGCAAAATGCTGAAGTCGAAGCACTGTATCGTTTAGACAATGCTGGTGTTCGAGTACCGGAACCATATGGTTGTTTCGATGGTGTTTTACTTATGGAATTGGTAACGGATGCGGATGGTTTTGCTGCACCACGTTTAGCTGATGTAGTATTAACACCAGAACAAGCGATAATAGATCATGATAAAGTGATTCACTTTGTTAAATTAATGCTTTGTGCAGGCCTTATTCATGGTGATTTATCTGAATTCAACGTCTTAGTTGACGAACATGGCCCTGTTATTATTGATTTGCCACAAGCGGTTGATGCATCAGCAAATAATAACGCTAAGTGGATGCTTGAGCGTGATGTTGAAAACATGAGACTTTATTATGGCCAATTTGCCCCACAATTACTTGAGCTGAAATATGCGAAAGAAATGTGGGCGTTATATGAACTCGGCGAACTGAATGCTGATGTTGAATTAACTGGCGAGTTCGTTGAAGATACAACATCTGCTGATGTCGGTGGTATTTTAGATGAGATTAATGCTGCGAGAGAAGAAGAACTTGATCGTTTAGCGCGTATTCAATCGGCTGATGAAGTTGAACAGTAAGTGTTAACTGTAAGATGAAAGGCGTTTAATCGCGGCGATAATTGATGAAACCCCTTAGCGATGTCTATTTCTAAGGGGTTTTTTATAACGTTGAAATGAGGGTGACCTAACGTGATGTAACGATGTCTTGCTCCATGCTGGTTGAGTGTTCTTCCGAAACCAATCTGTTTGGGCGTAAACCAATACAGTTTTTTGGTAAGTCTTGTTCGCGCTCTAAATATAATGCGCAATTATATAAATTTTTGCGTAATTTGATATCACTAGCTAACTTTTCTTCTCCCCAATAATGTAATTCAAAAATCAGAAACCAAAAAATTTGTTCTTTTTCGTTTGAGACTTTTTCGTCGACTACATCCAGAGATTGCCAATCTTGTAAAACATCCCATACCAAGTTACTTAATTCTTTATAACTGGTTTTATGCATGAGAAATTGGTTTACGTTGTTTGTTAATAGTTCTGATTTCTCATTAATAAATGCGATTGCTTGCATTGGTTTATCTCCACTTGTTTAAACTAATTTTAAGTCTAGCCTCAAACATTCATTTGGAGAGGTTTAAACTGGATTAATAATGCCTAAAAAGTAATAGTTCGATCTTGGTCACATAATTTTCGCTAAGTGCTTGAAATGTTCCTTTAGGAAACTTAATAACACCCGATGTTTTTTCGAACCCGCGCTTCCTGGTGGAAAAACGCCGTATAGCTCAATGTTTGCTAACTCATAATCAGACAACAGTTGTTCGAGCTTGTGTGAGGCTATTTTAGGTGCTGCGTCGTAAAACGGGATCCGCGCAATACCATGACCGCCTTCAACAAAGGCTGTACGTGCAGCCGCATTGTTGGTCGTAATACTCCCTTTTGGTTTAACGCTGTAGGTACGAGTACCTTTCGTGAGTACTAATGTACTCGAGCTTAATTTATATAATACCCAGTTATGTTCAACCAGTTCTGTCGGGGTTACTGGCCGACCATACTTATTCAAGTAATCAGGTGATGCACATAAACAAGTTTTCATTGAGATTAGTTTTCTTGCCTGCAAGCCGGAGTCAACCAATGGTGCGCCCCTGATCGCCAAGTCTATCCCTTCTTGCATGATATTGACGATATCATCGGTTAATATGATGTCCAATTCAATTTTCGGAAATTGGATCTTAAACATGTTTAATGCCGGAACAATGATCTGTAATCCAACATTGACCGGACAAGTTACCTTTAATAAACCTTCAGGTTCATGTTTTAAATTTTCTATTTGTTGATTTGCCGTTTCAGCCTGCAGCGCAATTTCTTGGCAATGTTGGTAGTACTGCTGACCAGCCTCTGTGAGGGTAAAGCTGCGGGTGGTGCGGTTAAGTAATTTTAGCCCTAGCTGGGTTTCTAGCTTTTTAAGATGATAGCTGACAACTGCGCGCGAGAGGTTTAAATGCTTTGCGGCAGCAGAGAGCGTCCCTTGTTCGACAATCTGAGCGTAAACAACCATACTTTTTAATTGTTCAAAAGAAACATTCATAGATTGAAACCGTATAGATGCAGTGGTGCATTACATTGTATCAAAAAGTTGAACAGTGTAGTCAATTTACTCTGCATTGTTAGAATTAACGTCGAGGTATAGACTGTTTGTATTCGCTGTTATCAACTAATGGCACTTACTATTAGACTTTACTCATTACACAGTTTATTCATCACTCGGCTATCTAGTCATTAGATCTATGCCCAGTTAAAGCAAAGGAATTATCATGATTAAGAATATTTTAGTGGTACTAACATCACATGCAGATTTAGGTAATACAGGCAAGAAAACAGGTTTTTGGGTTGAAGAATTAGCCGCTCCTTATTATGTTTTTCTTGATGCTGGCATGACGATCACGTTAGCGTCACCTGCAGGTGGCCAGCCACCGATTGATCCAGCAAGTGCTGATGAAAGTATGCAAACTGATGCAACCCGTCGTTTTGGTGTCGATAAATCGGCACAGCAAGCACTTACGACGACAGTGAAATTAGATGAAGTAAAAGAACAAGATTTTGATGCTGTATTTTACCCTGGTGGCCATGGCCCGCTATGGGATTTAACTGATAACACAACATCAATTGATTTACTGTCGGCGTTTCTTGCTAGCAACAAGCCGGTATCTGCAGTTTGTCATGCAACAGCTGCATTGCTAAACGTGAAGACGGTTGAAGGTGAATATGTAATTAAAGGTAAAGCCGTAACAGGATTCTCAAATACTGAAGAGGGTGCAGTACAATTAACTGAAATCGTCCCATTTTTACTCGAAGATGAGATTGTAAAGCGCGGCGGCGACTATCAAAAAGTAGCTGATTGGACTCCGTTTGCAGTACAAGATGGTTTAATCATCACGGGTCAAAATCCTGCATCTTCCGCTTTAGTGGCTGAAAAACTGATCGCACACGCTTAATTCGACTCGCATTCATTTTGGTGATGACCAGATTTTAGACACCGCATTATAATTACAACGCTAAAACACTTAACTTTAATGACGAGTTAGTCCTAAGTATCGAATAAATAAAAATGGCTAGAATGATGATTCATTCTAGCCATTTTTTTTGCTATTAAAATATTATTAATGAATTATCAGTGTTCGATTAATACTTTTTTAATTCATTAATGCTATAACTCAATGATATTGTTTTATTGTTTTATTGTATTTTATAGTTATCTTCATGCTTAAGGAAAAGTAATGGGTGATTTAGAATGGATGTTGAGCGTAATCATGATCTCGGGTTTTTTGTTTGCGGCAATTGCTAGGTTTAATTTACATCGGTATTTACAACACAAAAAAACGCTAACGTTCACCGATAAGCAGCAAGCTTATAAGCAATTTGAAAATACATCACCAGAAGCTATTTTAGATGATGGACTGCATCAATTATTCAAATATTTTATTGCTGGTATGGTTATTTTTATTTGTGGAAGTGCGACTTTGGTCGATAACGGCGCATTAGAAGCACTGATGATTGTTTTCGTTGAGTAACTAACGATCATAACCGTATTCAGTTTCGACTTCTTCGTACTCCTGTAGCTGTTCTTTGTCGTGTTTTTTATGTAGTGCAGCGATTAGTTCAAGATCCAATTTGGCAAAAAAGAGATCTTCTTCTACTTGGCCTTTTAGTTGCATTGCTTCATTAAATACTGACATGACGGCATTTACCTCTAATAACCTGCTTATCAATAATTCTAGTTTATTTTAAACAGAAGCGTTATTAGAGGTGAGATATTATTGCGATCACCGCTATCAAGCAGTTTGTTTATTTTCCTTTAGACTCGCTAAAACTTTAGATAAAGAATCTGTTACGGTATGGCCTAATGTTAATATTTCTGCACTTGGTTGGACTAAGTCAGGTATTTGAAATGTTTGCATATTAGCGCTCACCGCCGCAAGCACGCCATTATTAGAATCCTCAAATGCCAAGCAATCCTCAGGCCTAATGCTTAAACGACCTGCTGCCAGTAAATAAATTTCAGGATCAGGCTTACCATTCTTCACTTCACAGCCGGTTGTGAGATTATCGAAATAGTGATCTAACCCAGCGAATTTTAACTTAATCTTAGCGACATCATTTTGTGTTGACGTTGCTACGGCTGTCGGCACGTTGTTGTCTTTTAGCCAGGTTAATAATTCAATAACCCCTTCTTTCACTGGAATAGCTTGATGTTTTACTACTGCGTTATAGCGGGTTTTCCATGCATGATGCAAAACAGGGTAGTCAAGGTCGCTGCCGTAACCTGCACGAAGCACTTGCTCGATACCTTGGGCATTACGGCCGATAATGTCTAAGTAAACATCTTCTAAAAAAGGAATCGATAATGAGGCGCAGGCTTCTTCGAATACACCTTTACATACACGCTCTGTGTCGAGAAGTAGACCATCCATATCAAAAATAGCTGCTTGATAATTCACTTTCGTTTATCCTATATTTTATGAGTTGTTTCGATGGCTCAGTATAACAAATCTTAGGCTCATAATTAATGTTTGATCACATTAAACATTAGTCGATATAAAACAATACCTAAGTGAATAATTCTAATTAAGTCTTATTAAGATTAATGTAACTCTAATAGAGGGTATAAATACCACGATGGATATTTGGTCCATTGTTAACTGGATGATAATAGGGAATTTATGAAAAAGTGTATTAGTGGTTTATGTTTAACATTATTAGTTGCTGGTAGTGTATTTGCAAGTGAAAAGGTACCCGTAACTGTTGACGTATTAGCCAAAGCAACATCAAGCTGGGAAGGTTCAGCGCTTCCTGAGTATCCAAAGGGAAAACCTGAGGTGACAATATTAAAAATCAAGATTGAACCAGGTGTTAAATTACCTCTGCATGAACATCCTGTTATTAATGCTGGCTATTTAGTTAGTGGTGAACTGACGGTGGTAACACAAGACAATAAAACGCTAGAGATGAAAGCGGGTGATACCCTTGTTGAAGTGGTTAATAAATGGCATTACGGTGTGAATAATGGTGATATGCCTGCTGAAATCGTTGTTTTTTATGCTGGTATTAAAGACAAGCCATTAACGGTTAAGCATAAATAATAATGTAAAAGGCTAGGAACATTGTCCTAGCCTTACTGTGGATTTCTAGCAACAATTGAATATGCTTATTGCATTCAGATATTGGGACTAAGCATACATAGGTACAAGAACCATTGTACCGCCGATAACAGTAATCAAACCTGCTAACACTGGTACTGAAGTACGTTTAACGACTTCAAATGGACTGATTTTACCCATACCACTGGTTGCTACAATCACACCTGCAACAGGTGACACTGTACGACCAAGATTTGATGCTTGTAACATCGGGATGATTAAGAACGCAGGGTTTAGACCCATTTTTCCAGCAAGAGCAGGGGCTAATTCAACAAATGCGTAGAATGGTGCATTGCCCGAACCAGTTGCGATTGCTGCGGCTACGGTTAGACCGGTTAGAATAAGCATTAATGCAAACCCACCAGCGCCGGCTGCTTCGGCAAGGCCGATTAAATTATCAATCGCGCCAAGCGACATTAAGCCTTGTGCAAATACACCAGCAGCAACTAACAGCATGACAACACCTTTAAATGCATCGCCCATACCTTCGTAGCAAGACTCTAAATCTTCTAAGGTTGCGCGTCCATTTAAGCGTTTCGTTATAAAATCGACAATCGCACTAATAAAGATGGAGAAGACCACGATAGTGTAGATATCGAGTGATAGCCCTTCAATTGTTGAACCGTTAAATAAAAATACACCGATAATTGGGAGGAAGGGTAAGAATGCATAATATCCAGGTGCTGTTACCACGATTTCTGAGATATTCGTTTTTACCATCGGCGTGTTTTCTTTTTTGTCTAAATGACGGTTCCAGAAAAACGCTGCGATTGCCATCACCAAGATTGCACAGATTGATACAGGTAATACTGTCTCTACAGCAAATACATGCAAAGGTAATCCTGATTTTTCGGCAGCCACGACAACATCACCTGATGTTGGAGACAAGATGATAGCTGCTGGAGACGCACAAACGGCGACAGCAGCAGGGCGAGAGATACCCATTGCCGTCATCATAGGGAATAAGGTAGCCATTAATAACACACCAAGACCTGTGGCAGAGCTTACTGCAAGCGACATTAAGCAAGCAACGATGTAAGCGGCGACAAGCAGGGTGTAAGGGGATTTGATAAATGACAGGGGTTTGGAGAACTGTTTAACGACGACGTTGTTTGCATCAATTTTAGTCATGTAAGCAGCAAAGCCACATAACAACATAATTTGCATACCAAGACCGCCACCACGATACTTCAGCATGTATTTAACAAACTCCAATGAGTCTGTAAGGATATTCCCTGTACTTGCTATGCTTGATGGTAGAATTTGTTTACCAAGCAACCCTGTGATGATTAGTAGTGTAATACCAGCGGTAAGTAATACACCTGCTGCTTTATATTCTTTGACGATGAAGTAGCCGACTGCAACCGTTACAATCAAACCAATGAATAACTCTAACATTGAAACCTCTTTACTGTATTCTAATATACAATTAACATTATTTTAACGTTTAAACTAATGTTTCCGTTACTGGTTGAATGTACCCACAAAGAGGTTGTTTTACGATGGTTAACACTACTATTGATGATCTAAATCAGCATTTAATAAACTCAGGATAAATAGTTTGAGGTAGATCAACCTCTTGATTTTACACTCCCGATTGCTTCCGTTAAAATTAGGCCATTAAATAAATAAGCTATATGGAATAAACAATGACTAAAGCTAAAATCGGTATTGTGACAGTAAGTGATAGAGCCAGTGCTGGCATTTATGAAGATCTTTCTGGTAAGGCTATTATCGCTGTATTAAACGAGTACCTGACTTCTGAGTGGGAACCTGTTTATGAAGTTATTCCTGATGAGCAAGATGTGATTGAAGCAACATTAATCAAAATGGCAGATGAACAGAACTGTAGTTTAATTGTAACGACAGGTGGGACTGGTCCAGCTAAGCGTGATGTAACACCGGAAGCAACTGAAGCGGTATGTGATCGCATGATGCCTGGTTTTGGTGAACTAATGCGTGCTGAATCGCTTAAATTTGTACCAACAGCGATCCTTTCTCGTCAAACTGCGGGCTTACGTGCTGATTCATTAATCGTGAACTTACCGGGTAAACCTAAATCAATTCGCGAATGTTTAGATGCGGTATTCCCTGCAATCCCTTATTGTATTGATTTAATGGATGGTCCTTTTCTTGAATGCGATGAATCTGTTATTAAGCCGTTCAGACCAAAAGCGAAATAATAAATCATTATTTTATAGGTTAGTATAAATATTGTAGCCATGTATTTTCATGTTTATGCTGAAATACATGGCTTGTTCATCGCTAGTTTATACACTGCTTAATATTGAATAGTTATAGATTACGCATTACCTTGTGAATGACATCATCTACGTTTATATCAACATGCTGTGCTGCATCTTGCGCATAGATATTGATATTTTTGTATAGCTCGCCAATCATGGTTATCCCACTGCATTGAATCGTGAGAACTATATTGGCGGTGATTATGTTTATCACAGCTTGTTCATCAGAGTCTGATTCAAGCGCATTGATCTCTTGTTGCCAATCTGATTGACCTTTTATTTTAGCTAATGTACTTTCTGAACTTGTTAATAATTGACTGCTAATCCTCATGTTCTTAAGTTCCTCTAATAGTGAATAGACATACTTAGTCTGTCGTTAATGCCTTAACTTACCTTGCCTAACGTGTTCATGGTGATAACCACTTCCGGCCTTATGAAAGCCACAGCTGATGATTGTTGGCTGTACTAAGCCGATCAAATCGTCTGCTTTCATTCTTATTGTTTCACAATGATCTCCAGCGTTAAAACTGATCTCTTTTTGCTGCACTAAAGCATCGGACATAAAAACTGGCATATTAAAGAGATGACCAAAGGGCGGCATTGCGCCTGTTTCACAGTCTGGGAAGGTATGACGGAACTGATGTTCATAGGCTAAATTGACATAACGCGCCCCAATTGAAAACGCAATATTATCAAAATCAATGGTATAGGGTGCGGGCATGACTATCATAACCAATCGCGTGTCTGCCGTGATAATGACGGTTTTCGCAAAACACATGCCGCTGGTTTTACTTAATTCTGCAGCGTGCTGCGCAGTGTAACCGGGTGGATGGTGATCGCTTTGGTAGTTTATATAAGCTTGATCTAAATAGTGGGTGATTTTTCGCATGAGCATAATCCATCTCCCGTATCGGTTACAGTAACCAATATATTAAATAGCGGTGTAACTAGGAGCTTTAATTATAGCTGGTAATATCTATACATGGATGGATTTAAGTAAAGGTCTACATAAAGATGACATGTAGATGAATAGAAATGTTTTCTAGCATATTAAAAAGGGTAAAATGCATACACATTTTACCCTTTTATATTTTTACGTCGGTATTCGATTAATACTTAACGTTTGTTACTACGCCTAGCTTGTTGGCCTTGACCGCCTTTGTTTGCAGACTGGTTTGCGTTACCTGAGCGATTACCTGATGGTTTCTTAAAGCCACCATTTTTAACACTGCCGTTAGTGTTACTGCTATTCGCACCGCTGTTACTACCAACTGCTGGCTTTTTACGGTTAGGTTTATTGCCTGTTTTCTTACCGTTCTCGTTAATACCAACACCTTCTTGTGGTGCAAGACCGGTATGTTTTGTTAACGCCTTAGTAAATTGCTTAGTACCTGGTTCTGCACGTTGCTGTTTCGCACCTTTATTACTGCTGTTTGGTCTACTTTTACTGTTCGCGCCACCTTTACCCAGATGTGGTTTCGCTTTCGCTTGTATTGCTTGTTTTTCCGCTAAGCTTTCTGGCGGTACCAAGTGTTTTGGACCGCGGCCAATAAGGTGGCGGTTACCTGTTTTAGCTAGGTACTCACGGATTAGAGCCCAGTTAGCTGGATCATGGTAGCGTAACAATGCTTTATGCAGACGACGTTGACGAATACCTTTTGGCACCACTACTTTCTCATCTGTTTCACGTACTTTATGTAATGAATTCAGTTCTGTGTGATATACAGCTGTCGCATTAGCAAGCGGTGAAGGGTAGAAGTTTTGAACTTGGTCAAGTTTGAATTTGTACTGCTTCAACCATAATGCGAGCGTCAGCATATCCTTATCATTCGTCCCCGGGTGTGCCGAGATGAAGTATGGAATGAGATATTGTTTTTTACCGGCTTCAGCAGAATAACGATCGAACATTTCTTTAAAGCGATCGTAAGTACCCATACCCGGTTTCATCATGATATCAAGTGGTGACTTTTCTGTATGCTCAGGGGCAATCTTTAAGTAACCACCAACATGATGCTCAACTAATTCTTTAACGTAGCGCGGATCTTCAATTGCTAAGTCATAACGTACACCTGATGCAATCAAAATCTTCTTAATGCCCGGTACTTTACGTGCGCGACGGTATAGATCGATGGTTGGCGTATGATCTGTATCCATATGCGAGCAAATCGTTGGGAAAATGCAAGACAGACGGCGACATGTCGCTTCAGCTTTTGCACTCATACAACCGAGCTTGTACATGTTAGCCGTTGGACCACCAAGATCGGAGATTACACCGGTAAACCCTGGTACTTTATCGCGGATTGCTTCCATTTCTTTAACAATAGAATCTTCCGAACGACTTTGAATTACACGACCTTCATGCTCTGTAATTGAACAGAAAGAACAACCGCCAAAACAGCCACGCATAATGTTAATCGATGTTTTGATCATGTCGTATGCAGGGATCTTCTGATCACCATAACTCGGGTGCGGAATTCGTGCATATGCTAAATCGAATACGCCATCCATTTCACCCTCTGCAAGCGGAGTTGCTGGTGGGTTTAACCATACTTCACGTGCGCCGTGTTTTTGGATTAATGCACGTGACGATACTGGGTTTGTTTCTTGATGGAATACGCGAGATGTATGTGCGTATAACATTTTATCTTTTTTCACCGTTTCCATGTCAGGTAGGCGAATATAAGTTTCGTGCCAAGGCATCTGCTTAGGTGCTTGCATAACGATAGGTTTAGCTACGTCAGCATCTGAATTATCAATCACGTCTTGATCTTGTTTAGAACACGTTTCATCGATTTCAGTATAAGGACTGATAATTGGCTCAATTTTACCTGGAGTATCAAGAGTACGAGAATCAATACCTTTCCAAGTTGGTAGTGGTTCTTTGAGCATCACGCCTGTACCACGAACATCTTGAATGTCTTTAATTGACTCGCCATTGGCAAGACGGTGTGCAACTTGGATAAGTGGTCGTTCTGCATTACCGTAAATGAGCATGTCTGCTTTTGAATCGGGTAATACTGAACCACGTACTTTATCTGACCAATAATCGTAGTGAGCAATACGGCGTAGGCTGGCTTCAATACCACCAATAACAACTGGTACATCTTTGAACGCTTGCTTACAACGCTGGGTATACACTAATACTGCACGATCGGGACGTTTGCCACCAATATCGCCAGGCGTATAAGCATCGTCATGACGTAATTTTAATTCAGAGGTATAACGGTTGATCATCGAGTCCATGTTGCCCGAAGTTACACCGAAGAATAAATTTGGTCGACCTAGCTCTTTAAATGGTTCTGCACTTTCCCAGTCTGGCTGAGAGATGATACCAACGCGAAAACCTTGTGCTTCTAAGGTTCTGCCAATAATAGCCATACCAAAACTTGGATGATCGACATACGCATCACCTGTAACGACAATCACGTCACAGCTATCCCAGCCGAGTGTGTCCATCTCTGCACGTGTCATCGGCAAAAATGGTGCGGGCTTTGTCACCCGATTCTGAAATTTTGGATATGAAAAAAGATCTTTGGCAGTTTGCATAAAGTACTCTTGGGTATTAATTTTAGTGCGCAAAGTTAATTGCGAAGGCTATTTTCACGACTGGGATAAATACAAAAATGAGAACGCCAGTCGTTACTGAGGGCGGATTATAGCCACTTACAGCGTTATTTGCGATTAAAAGCGGCAATAAATATTTAGCTTAGCTGTAACAAATTGAAAAACTGGGCTAAATTATTTGCCTCGTAATCTGCGGTATAGTTAAGATCTGTCACGACTTGCTCTGAACTCGAAAGCCATACTGTAGTCATACCAAGGGCTTTTGCTGGTTTTAGGTTACGTAGTTGATCATCAAAGAAGACAGTCTTATGGTTATTAATGGCGTGCGTATCACAAAGCTGTTGGTAGCTCGCATTGTGTGGTTTTAACTCATAATTGGCATCTTCTAATGAAAAAATAGCATCAAAACTATCGATTAACGCTAATTTAGTTAAAACTTTGGTCGCGTAATGTTTTGGTGAATTGGTATAAATTATTTTACGACCGGATAATTGGTTTATCTGACTGATGATATTTGGCTGGATGGTTAGCGCAGTCATATCAACATCATGGCAATAATGGATAAAATCATCGCGGCTAATATCGTGGTGCTTTACTAAACCTTTAACGGTGCCGCCATACTGCTTGTAGTATTGGTTAGATAATACCGTAGCCTCTGGTAATGGAAGAGAAAGGGCGTTAGCAATAAAATGGTGCATCCGTGATTCAACTTGCTTCAATATGCCTAAAGAAGGGCAGTAAAGGGTATCATCTAAATCGAATAGGTAGGTTTCAGCTTGATTAATTTTTTGCATAGGACTCTTCTCTATATATCAGCCAGCATAGTAGTGTAAAAGCACAATTATGCATAGCCCTCTTAGTTAGTAGATACAGCCCCTTGTTTTGTTTGTTCAAATACCAACTTATTTTGTGATTAGAACTCCAACCAGATGAAATATGGCAAAAAATAGGTGCTTAATTTCCCATAAACTTTTATCCTGTCCACTGTGTCTCAACATTGCGAAGATAATATGATTATTAAACCAAAAACTCGTGGCTTCATCTGTACCACTACTCATCCTACTGGTTGTGATTTAAATGTTAAAGAACAGATACAGTACAATAAAGAACAAGGCGCAATAGAAAATGCACCGAAACGTGTTCTAGTAGTTGGCTCATCAAGTGGTTACGGGCTTTCGTCTCGTATTACTGCTGCATTCGGTGGTGGCGCTGCAACGATTGGTGTATTTTTCGAAAAACCGGCAACAGAGAGAAAACCGGGTACTGCAGGCTGGTACAACAGTGCTGCATTTGAAAAATATGCTGCAGAAGAAGGTCTATATGCAAAGAGCATTAACGGCGATGCTTTTTCTGATTTAGCAAAACAAACTGCAATTAACCTAATTAAAGAAGATTTAGGCCAAATTGATATGGTTGTTTACTCATTGGCATCGCCAGTACGTAAATTACCAAGCACAGGCGAAGTTGTTCGTTCTTGCCTAAAACCAATTGGTGAAACATATACAGCGAAAGCCGTTGATACCAATAAAAATACGTTATTTGAAGCAAGCGTTGAGCCTGCTACAGAAGAAGAAATCCAAGATACTATTACCGTTATGGGTGGTGAAGATTGGGAACTTTGGATGTCAGCATTATCAGAAGCTGGTGTATTAGCGGATGGTTGTAAAACGGTTGCTTATAGCTATATTGGTACTGAAATTACATGGCCTATTTATTGGGATGGCGCATTAGGTAAAGCGAAGCAAGACCTTGATCGTGCTGCTCATGCTATTGATGCTGATCTTAAAGCGACTGGTGGTAGTGCGAATGTTGCTGTGCTGAAAAGTGTAGTAACGCAAGCAAGTGCTGCTATCCCTGTTATGCCGCTTTATATTGCGATGGCATTCCGCGTGATGAAAGAACATGGTTTGCACGAAGGTTGCCTAGAGCAAATTTCACGTCTATTCCGTGGCTCTTTATATCCACAAGGTATCAGCGAAGCGAAAGTCGATGAGCAAAATCGTCTACGTATGGATGATTGGGAATTACGTGATGACATCCAAGCAACTTGTGTGAAATTGTGGGATGAAGTGACTGATGACAATCTATTTGAAACAACAGACTACCAATATTACAAAGATGAATTCTTAGCATTATTTGGTTTTGGTATTGAAGGCGTTGATTACGATGCTGACGTTAACCCTATTGTTGATTTTGAACCAATTACGCTGAGCTAACCTTATTTTTAAAACTTGGTTTAAATAGCCCGCGTTCAAACCACTCAATGACTTTGATTTTTATATCTAAGTTGTTGCAGTGGTTTTTTTTCGCTTAAAATTTACCAATGGCCGTTGTTGATTGCTTAAGCTTTAAACTTAACGTATACATGTAATCTTAATTTATACACCAATAACATGAGGAGCGGGCATGGCCTCTCTTAACAATAAAAAACTTGAAAATATCTTAACTGAATTTATGCAACCTCACCGCGTACGTGACTTTACTGTCAATGGGTTGCAAGTACAGGGCAAAGACACTGTGACAAAAGTGATCACGGGTGTGACGGCTTCTCAAGCATTAATCGATGCCGCTGTAGCACAACAGGCTGATGCAATTCTAGTTCACCACGGTTATTTCTGGAAAAATGAATCACCTGCAATTACAGGTATTAAATACAACCGTATTAAGACATTGATCAAGAATGATATAAACTTATATGCTTACCATTTACCGTTAGATATTCACCCTGAGCTGGGAAATAACGTTGAATTGGCTAAATTACTTGGTATTACCGTACGTCGCGGTTTAGAACCTTGGGATAAAGCCAGTGTTGCATTAGTTGGTAAGTTTGAAGATGAAATTTCAACTGCAGAGCTGACGCAGCGTATTGAAACGCAACTCAACCGTGCACCTCTTGTTGTTGATGCTGGTAAGCCGATTAAATCTGTGGCTTGGTGTACTGGGGGCGGTCAAAGCTATATTGAACTCGCGATAGAGCAGGGTATTGACGCATTTATTAGTGGCGAAGCGTCTGAGCAAACAATTCATTTAGCTCGTGAAGCGGGAATGAGTTTCTTTGCGGCTGGTCATCACGCGACAGAGCGCTATGGCGTGAAGGCATTAGGCGAATGGTTAGCCGAAGAGAAAGGCTTGGACGTCACCTTTATTGATATCGATAATCCAGTGTAATGAGAGTTTGAAATAACGCCTATTTATAAACATTATTTGTAAATGCTTACTTATAAAGTGATCACAGACGACTGCTAGTATGGTGCTTTATAAGTAGGTTTTAGTGATGTAGTTGAGCTATATTTTAACTGTGACTCACGGTATTATTGTCTTTAGTCATATGAAAACTGAGTTTTAAATCGGTCAATATATTACGAAATCGTCGCGGTGTTGGTTGTTCGCATAGCGCCTTAAAGTCACAAGCTAAGGCTTGAGTGGGGCAGGATTGTTGGCGATAATATTTAGCATAGGATGCTAATAAGTGTGCATGAGCAGAATGCACCGCGTAAGGGTCAATTACTTTTATTTTGTTTTCATAGCGCTTGATAACTTGTTCCATTGCTTTTAATAGCTTCATTTGATTACTCATCCCTTTTTTTTTGCAGACGCTAGCTGTTAAGGGCTTCTTGATACAACCTACCGCTGTGTGTAATGCAAATTTTAGCCATAAGTCCCAATCAGAGACTAAATTTATATTATGGTCAAAACCATCTAAAGCCAAATATAAATCCCGTCTAACAAGTACTGTTGATGTACCTATTATATTCTCTGAGAAAATAGCTGCAGCCCCTTTGGGGAGAACAAAGGCATCTTGATCATGTTGAAGCGCTTGATGTTGGAAGTAATCACTGTTGGTGAAGCGGTCATGAGTGACTTCTCTTTTGTCATTCATTAGCTCACAATTAGTAAAACTGATACCTACTTGCGGGTTGTTTTCCATAAAGGTGATTTGTTGTTGTAACTTGTGTTCATACCAAAACGTATCGGCATCTAGAAATGCAATATATGTTCCGCTAGCAAGTCGAGCGGCATGATTTCGTGCCGTAGATGCACCTTCAGATTCTAACTTTAGCGCAATTATATTACTGTGTTTTTGACAAAGTTGGCATATCCATTTCCAACTGTTATCGGTTGAACCATCATCAATAATCACTATTTCAATTTTACTTTTATTTTTACTTATATCTTGCTGCCAGACACTCTCAATTGCGCGAGGTAGGGTAGAAAGGCAGTTTTTACTTGGAATAATGACGCTCACGATTGGTTTCATCTTTGCCTCCCCTTTTTTAAATGACAGATCCTTTGCATTAATAATGAGCTTAGTAGATTTAAATAATATCGGCTGTGATGTGGCCTAATTTTATCTTTCTTATTTTTCAACCTTATTTAACCCATTGTTTTTATATGGTCTATTCTTGCTAAATGATTCAGTAATGGCAAAGGACGTAATTATATGGATATGCTCAATTCATTAAAGCTGTGGCTGAAGCATGGTGACAGTAAACTAGCGAAAACTTGCCATCGCTACATCAGAGGGTTAATGCACTTTTCCATCCCCTGTATCCCTATCATTCACCCCTGTTTACTCCGAGTACATCTCTTTGTTACCCATCTATTTACAAACACATTAAGAGTACTGTATTGGACTCCGCTGTTTAAAAGTCGGCTCATAACGAAACCAATAAACTTGTATTTATATTCAGGTATGCCATTGGTGTTAGGGCATCTAACCATTGAAATGGGTGATAACTGTCGAGTGTCAGGGATATCAACATTAAGTGGTCGTAGTATGAACGGAGAAGCATCTCGATTAATCATTGGTAATAATGTTGATATCAATTGGCAGAATAACATTGCTGTCGGTGGCAATATTATTATTGAAGATAATGTCAGATTAGCAGGACGCGTGTTTCTTGCTGGTTATCCTGGGCATCCTATTGACGCACAAGAGCGTGCTGCAGGCGCTGCAGATCATGAGTCACAAGTCGGTGACATTATACTCAAGCGTGACGTGTGGCTAGCGACGGGCGTGAGTGTCATGGCGGGAGTGACTATTGGCGAGGGCACTATTGTCGCCGCTGGTAGCATTGTCACGCATGATTTGCCTGCGGGCGTACTTGCTGGTGGCATTCCAGCTAAGGTCATTAAAACATTATGAAAAAAGACAATATAAAAAAGCATACTATTAAAACGAGTACTATGAAAAATTGGCAATGGATTGTATTCGGCGAGGACTGGGGACGTCACCCAAGTAGTACACAACATTTAATGAAATGCATGGCTGTGCATCATCAGTTGTATTGGGTCAATTCTATTGGCTTGAGACGGCCTAAATTAAACGATAGTAAGCGTATTATTGAGAAGTTTAAGCAGTTGAAAAATGCCAAAAAGAATGACTTTAACCAGGGGGAACCGACGTTAATGAATGATGTTCAGCCTCTCGGTATTCTCGCACCTGTTGCTATCCCTTGGCCTGGTAGTCACATTGCTTATGTGATTAACCGTTTGTTACTGACTTATCAAACACGGGCTTTACTTGCTAAAAATGAAATTGAGGATAAGGTTCCAAGAATATTGTGGCTTTCCTTACCGACGGCTCGCTGTGTTGCTGGTTCATTAGAAGAAGATCTGCTGGTCTATTATGCTGGCGATGACTTTAGTGCGCTAAACGGTGTCGATAATAAGCAAGTGAGGGCTGAAGAGGCGGCACTTGTTGCACAGGCTGATGTTATCTTTGCGGCGAGTGATAACATTGCACGACAATTCCCACAAGATAAGACCTATGTACTGCCTCATGGTGTTGACTTAGCACACTTTTCTAGTAGCCATGAATGCCCTGATAATTATCCTAAATCTGATTTAGTAGTTGGCTATTATGGCAGTATCACTACTTGGTTGGATTTTGAATTAATTACATATCTTGCCGAGTCTAGACCCGATGTCACCTTTTTATTTATTGGTAAAATTGAAATGCTGGACTGTGATCTTTTTAAAGTTAACAATCTTATTCATTTGCTCGATATGCCTCACGAACAACTTATTCAATATGCTGCTAACTGGCAAGTATCACTTATTCCTTTTGTTGATAACGAACAAATACGTGCGTGTAACCCATTAAAATTAAGAGAGTACCTCGCTATAGGTCACCCTATTATAAGTACTCGATATCCAGCTGTATTGCCGTTTATGGATTGCATTTATGTTGCTGATGATAAAGTCGAGATGTTAGCGCAGCTAAATCAGGCGCTCGCACTGTCGAGTAAGGCTCTGGCTAAACTAAAAAATAGTTCTCGAAAAAAGGTTGAGTCTGCGAGTTGGCAAGCTCGTTGTGACCTTGTTAGTAGGTTGTTAGCCGAAAAAATGGACGCTTAATATTTGCTATCAGCGCCGCAGATATATCAATAGTATCAAGATTGCAGTCGTATAAGAGCTAGGGAGAGTAACATGAACGGATTTATTCATTATCAACGTACGCTGGCTAAACTGATGTTCGTTCCACTGGCATTTTTGTACGGGTGTGCGAGTGCGCCAGAGGATATGTCTATTCAAATGGCAGGGCAACTCTCCGCATTATCTAATAATTCTTCTACTAACGCGTCGAATAATCCGGATAACGAATCGGTCGTGAAGGCAAGAAAATTAAATTTTGTATTTGAATACAAACAAGTGGTGTTAACAGATCGTCAGAATAAGCGATTGCTTTATCTTTACGATTGGAAAAATGGTGCAATTATAAGTTATGGAAAAGCAAAAGCAGAGAACGATTACGCTGCTTTAGCTATTGGGCACCAACGTGTACAAGCTGTCATTAAAGCGCTGGTTAAGCATAATGAGGTGGTTCGCATTAGTTATGATCCCGCTTTAGCGTCTGACTCGGTATTAATTGAGGAAAACGTCATTCAAACAACAGGAGTGTCAACGCAGGAATCTGGTGGCTTACTCAAAAGTGCTCGGTTGTAAATATGGGCACTATTATTTGGGGGAATATTTATCGGTTCATTGAAATAATTTGGCGTCGACGTTATTACTTAGGTGTTTCTATTATATTGGCCGTTTTAATCTCGTCCTCAGTCAGTATTTTGACCCCTAAACGGTATTCATCTCACACCTCTATCTTGGTTCAAGAAAGTGCATTGCTTAATCCATTTTTAGAAGATTTATCTGTGTCTTTTAATCTTGAAGATCGAATGGTCGCGTTACGCGTATTAGTACATAGTCGACATATTTTGTTTACGGTTGCAGAGCAAAATGGTCTTGTCGACAAAAATAGTGATTATCGTTCACGGGATTTGATTGTTAGTCAACTGTCAGATGCGATCACACTAACCTTGTCTGGGACTGATTTAGTTATCATCACACTGCAGTGGGATGTACCGAGTCAAATGGAGTCGATTTTAAATTCTGTTAGCCAATTATTTATTGAAAGTTTAATGGCGCCAAGTCGCGCATCGATTGTTTCATCAGAAAAGTTTTTACTTGCGCAGCTCGATCTAAGGCGTGAAAAATTGGTTGTTGCAGAAGGGAAAATGGCGGCCTTTCGTCGTGAGCATTTGGGGGTATTACCTGAATTGTTTATTCAAAATAATAAAACCTTATTCTCTATTTATAGGGATATTCGAGACAAAGATATTGAACTATCGGGTGCTTACGGACAGTTAAAAAGCTTGAAACTTAAATTAGCTCAAACTAATCCGGTAATTGGTATCGTTGAAGAACAAATCGTATCAGCAGAAGCAAAGCTGTCATTGTTGAAAGCAAGCTACACGCGCAATCATTCAAAAGTACAATCTGTTGAATTACAGTTAAATAATTTAAAAAATGAACAACAGAAATTACTCAGTAAAAATGTTGAATTTACCGATGAGCAGTTAAACCAGTTATGGAACCTAGCTTCTGTGGTTGACAGCAGTGATGGAGAGAGTAAAACACCGTCACTATTGCTGTCACAACTAGAAAACCTACAAACGGCACAATCACGCGTTATTCAGTTAGAGAACGAAATCGCAATGTTACACAAACAATCGAAGCGTTTGACTAATAATGTAGCAATGGAGGCCGATGTGGCAAAGGAGCTTAGTGCGCTAGAGCGGGATCTGTCTGTGAATACTAAACTCTATCATGACCTGCTTAATCGCCATGAAATGGCCAAGGTAACAGGCGAGTTAGGGCGACATGAAGAATCTGAAAAAATCAAAGTGATCGATAGATCGTTCACTCCTGGTTATCCGACAAACTTAGCCTTGGTTGTATATCTCATTTTTGGTCTGGTGGGCGGTATCGGCTGTGGTATTGGTTTGACCGTTGCGGCCGAGTTATTAGACGATACATTGTGGCATATCAGGAAAGTCAGTGTTTTTGATAATATAAATATCCTGGCGCGATTACCTTCGATTGATTATGAAAAGGACTGCGATAATGAAAATCATGGTTGAAATAATTCAACACTTAAAACCGGGCGGGATTGAGAAATTGGTTCTTGATATTATGCGATTACAAGAGCCTGAAGTTGAAGTGTATATTGTTGCATTGGAAGGTGAAGAGTTAGCTTGTTTGCAGCACTGGCCTGCACTTAAAAGCTATCAAGACCGCCTGATATTTTTGGATAAAGAGCCTGGGTTTAAACTTTCGACAATAAAACGATTAAAAAAAGTATTAACGAACTTGCGTGCTGACATTATCCATACCCATCATATTGGTCCGCTACTTTATGGTGTGATGGCCACACTACGGCTGCAGAGTATACAACATATTCATACTGAGCATGATGCGTGGCATTTACGTGATAATAAGCAATTACAGATGACCAAACTAATGCTGCGCTTGAAACATATCACTTTAGTCGCTGATGCAGATACTGTTGGGATGCAACTATCGCAAGTACTTGGTCGAGGTGTTAACCCTGTGACTATCTTGAATGGTATTGATACTGAAAAATTCTCACCGAGTTTAAGTCACTCGCGTTATAAGCATAATACCAGGGTATTTAAGATTGGCTGTGCAGCTAGATTAGTGAAAGAGAAATCACTAGATGTCTTGATAAAATCGATAGCGAATATTCCTGATGTTGAGCTGTATATTGCTGGTGATGGTCCTGAAAAGCAAAATTTAAATAAATTAGTGCTAGAACTAGACCTATCAACTAAAGTTAAATTTATTGGCTATACGGATGATATGGTTGGATTTTATCATCAGTTAGACTTGTTTGTTTTAACCTCCTCTAATGAGGGACTGCCTTTATCAATTTTAGAATCACAATCTTGCAACGTCCCAGTTCTCTGTAGCGATGTAGGTGCTGTGCATGAAGGGGTATGCCAGAACACTGGGCATTTAATCAGATTAAATACTGTGAATGAATTTCATATCGCGATCCAAGCGCAAATGAAACGTACGAGTGAGTATTACCCACGTGATTTTATAACTAAGCACTTTGATATCAGAATGATGATTAAGGCTTATAATCAATTAATTAAGGAGTAGCAATGGATTGGCTTCTGTTTGGTTCTATTGTATCGATTAACTTGTTTATTTATCACCATTGGGTCTACCCTAAGCTGCTGCAATATTATGTAAAACATAAGCAACAAGATGACAAAGTAGATACTTTCGAATCTCGACACTACGCATCTAAAGATGTCGACTCTGCGCTCCCGAATATAACCATTGTTATGCCTGTTTATAACGAATCTAAGCATTTAGGCGCTAAATTAAGTAACTTACTTATGCTGGATTATCCAGCTGATAAGCTTAAAATCGTGCTCGGCTTTGATGGTTGTACGGATGATTCAGTTGCTATTGCTACGGCCTATTTATCACAATACGAAACACACGATATAACAATTGAATTAGATGTTGCTGAAAAAAATTGCGGTAAAGTACATGTGACAAATAAATTGTTGACCCGGCATCAGTCGACATCAGATATTTTAGTTTTAAGTGATGTGAGTGCGCTCATCTCGATTGATGCGATGCAAATTTTCGCGCATAGAATGGCCGAGGAGGGGGTTGGCGTTGTGACTGGTGATTATCAACTTTATGAGCATGGTTCTAAAGGTGAGGCACACTACTGGGACTACCAACGTAACATTCGTAAAGCTGAAAGTATGACTGGCTCAATTATCGGACCACCAGGTGCGTTGTATGCGATTAAAGCATCTCTGTTCGAACAGATACCAGTTGATACTATTAATGATGATTTTGTTTTTCCAATGTTATTAGTCAGTCGTGGTTACCGGGCTGTGATGGATGAACGAATTTCTATTATCGAAATGGAAGCAACCAATACGACGAATGATTTTACGCGTAGAACACGCATTGGTGCGGGTAATGTTCAGCAGGCCTTTAGGTTGCGGGGTCTGTTTTCATCGAAAAGTGGTTTAACTAGTTTTACTTTTTTTAGTGGGAAATTTTTACGTACATTAATGCCATTTAATCTATTAGTGCTATTTGTGCTGACTTTCTTTTTAACCAATAGTCAGTCTATTTTTGTTGCAAACACCGCTTGGTTTTTGTGGTTGGGACAATGTGGCTTGTACGGTGGTTCGGCCCTCGCTCTATTATTTGATGCGACACCTGTAAAACAACCTTGGGCCTCATTGTATTATATTGCGACGGGTTATATGGCGAGTTTTTATGGCGGTCTGCGTTACCTTTTTGGTTTAGATCGTGGCACCTGGATTAAGATCAGCTCAGAGCAGCAAGCAACATCAGATTACCAGAGAAAAAGTGTTGTGATCCCAAAACGTTTCAGCGATATCCTTATTTCTATTACAGCACTGATTGTTTTTTTACCACTTGTGCCTTTGGTTGCTTTGGCTATTAAATTAAATTCTAAGGGGCCGGTGTTTTATCGCCAATTACGTGTGGGTGAAATTAAAAATGAATATGTTGAAGTATTCATGCTAATTAAGTTCAGAACGATGGGCGTTGAGTCAGAGTCTAAGTCTGGCCCTGTGTGGGCGCAAAAACAAGATTCGAGAGTCACGTCTGTAGGACGGTTCTTACGTAAGACGAGAATAGACGAACTACCACAATTGATTAATGTATTGCTCGGCGATATGGCTATTGTTGGCCCTCGGCCTGAACGCCCTGTGTTCTGTGGAAAACTAGAAGAAAAGATACCTTATTATTTGGAGCGTACACATGGTGTGAGACCTGGTATTACAGGCTTAGCACAGGTATCTCAAGGGGCTGATACGTGCTTAGAGGATGTGCAAAATAAACTCTATTGGGATCACTCATATGCTCTAAACCTAACGAGTTTTTCTCGCTGGCTTAAAGCAGATGTAGTGATTATATTAAAAACGTTTTTAACGATGGTGACGTTCAAAGGTAATTAATGGTATTTATTGAGCTGTATCGATAGTATCTTTTGGCATTGGCGGCTCATATTTTCTTATTTGAATGAGCATGCCAAACATCGGGTGATCAAGGTAATGAATTTCACCACTTCGGATCACGCGTAGTTGCTGCATTGGATAGCTATGTAAGAAAGGCACTACTTTACCTTGTGGTGCTTTATCTACAGCTGCATCCATCGTGGTTATTTCGTTATTCAATTCACCTTCCGTGTTTTCGGCAACTTCATCAACAACAAAATCGTTATCGTACTCTAGAGTTGCATCTGCAGATATGATGGCCTTGTTATGGTCACTTTGCTTTGGCTCTAGATGTATACCTAGTCGTTCTAACAGATCAATGTTTTCAGCATTAACCGCAACGTCAGACTCTAATGCTTGTTGTTCCCCAACTTGTCTTGCTGGAATAACTTTACTCCCTTCTTTACGTACAAACAGGTTCGTTTTTGCATAAAGATAATGCTCTAGGTAGATAGTTAATTCACCATCAATTTTCCAAACCTGTGTTGCTGCTTCATCTATTGCAGCAACAGGTAAGGTGGTTTTTGAAAGATCTAAAACTGCTTTAGCATCGACACTCGTCCCTGCATCTTGTAGTGCGATAGCGTCACTGATTGATGTGGCGTTATCCAAGTCGATAATCTGTGAGTTATCAGCAATACTATCATCCGAGGCTATTGTTGCAGGTACTATTCCTGCGACAAGCGGCGCGGCTTGATTTAAAATCGCATCACCGTTTTGTTTGTATTGTTGCTGGTAATTTTGGCCTGCAAACAACCGGATAGGTATGGCTTGAGTACGATCTTTAGGTTGCATACGCCACGCAGTATGTAAAACGACATTATAATTCGCGTGATCGTTTAGTGCTTTAAATTGCTCAGTAAGTTGTAATTCATTCGCTGGCACAATTTGTAGTGCTGGGTCTTGGGCTTTGCTGTTTAAGTTCGCGCCATCAATCACTACACGTGTAGAGCTTATTATATCGTTATCTATATCTGGCGTTGCAAAACGAGTGCTGTCACTGTCATCACCAAACACAGGTAAAGTTTCACTATCGTCTATAAGCGTTGGTTGTAAGCCTGTTGTTATTGCCTTATTTAAAGTGTCAGCGTTATTAGCATCATGGCTATTTTTATTGATCAAATTAATGTCATTGATGAATAGTGCCATCGGGTCTTTATTTTCTTTAGAGTACGTTGGATATAAAGACGGATCCCAATGTTCAATCACTTTAGCTGGATCAATATTGCGGTCGAATAAAATGACTTCTACTTCAAACCAGCGCTCTTCTTCTGCTGCGCTTACTGCAAATGAACTACCGACAGAGAGACCTACTAATAAACTAATTAACGATTTTTTCAACGTTTAACTCCTGCAATCTTATTTTTTGCAAATTCAACTAGCATTGATTCGACTAGTTGTACTCGATCTTTTGCATCCGGTGATTTGATTGCAAACTTCAATTTTGATGGTCCATCCATGCTATAAACACGAGGCTGCTGTTGGATAAGGCGGATAAGATAACTCACATCAACCTGATTATCTTCGCCAAAGCTAATATAGCCACCAGCGGGACCTATTTCAAGTCGTTTAATGCCTAAAGGTGCCGCCTGGAGCTTTAACTCAGTTTGACGGATTAAATTTTTAGCATTGTCGGGTAATAAACCAAAGCGATCAATAAGCTCGACTTGAACCTCACGTAATTGGTTTTCACTTTGACAGCTAGCGATACGTTTATAGATAGACAAGCGCATATTAACATCATGAATGTAATCATCGGGCAATAGTGCTGGCACCCGCAGTTCAATTTCAGTCTGACTCTTTAATGCTTCTTCAAGCGAAATAGACTTGCCTTCTTTAATACTTTTCACTGCTTGGTCGAGCATATCCATATACAGCGAGAAACCAATAGAGCTAATTTGACCACTTTGCTCATCACCCAGTAGTTCACCTGCACCACGGATCTCAAGATCGTGTGTAGCTAATGTGAAGCCGGCGCCTAAGTCTTCTAATGAGGCAATGGCTTCAAGACGCTTTTTCGCGTCGCTGGTAATACGTTTTGGATGCGGCGTTAATAAGTAAGCATATGCTTGGTGATGGGAACGACCAACACGGCCACGTAATTGGTGTAACTGCGCTAAACCTAAATTATCAGCGCGATCCATAATGATGGTATTTGCTGTTGGAATATCAATACCTGTTTCAATAATCGTCGTACACACTAATACATTAAAGCGCTGATGGTAGAAGTCAGACATTACTGATTCTAATTCACGCTCTGCCATCTGTCCATGCGCCGCTATAACACGTGCCTCTGGTATCAGTTGCGCGATAGCCTCGGCAGTTTTATCGATAGAATCTACATTGTTATGTAAGAAGTAAACTTGTCCACCACGCATGATCTCACGCATGATGGCTTCTTTGACTACATTGTCGTCATATTGGCGCACGAATGTTTTCACGGCTAAACGTTTTGCTGGTGGCGTTGCGATAATCGAAAGATCGCGCATGCCATTCATCGCCATATTTAAGGTTATTGGGATCGGCGTCGCTGTTAACGTCAAAATATCGATATCGGCACGCAAGGCTTTTACTTTTTCTTTTTGACGGACACCAAAGCGATGTTCTTCATCAATGATAAGTAAACCAAGATCAGAAAATTCAATTTTATTACTGAGTAATTTATGGGTGCCAATTAATAAATCAACTTTGCCATTTTTCACATCTTCTAAAATAAGTTTCTGTTCTTTGGCGGTTTTAAAACGTGAGATAACTTCGACACGAACTGGCCAGTTCGCGAAACGATCTTTGAAGTTTTCGAAATGCTGTTGTGCAAGTAGCGTTGTCGGCACAAGCACGGCAACTTGTTTATCATTCATGATTGACATGAAGGCTGCACGCATCGCCACTTCTGTTTTACCAAAGCCCACATCACCGCAAACGAGTCTGTCCATGGTTTTGTCTTGACGCATATCATCCATGACGGCTTGAATGGCTGTTTTCTGATCGTCAGTTTCTTCGTATGGAAAACCATCTGCAAACGCAAGGTATGATTCTTTATCGCATTTATACTGGAATCCACTTTTAGCTGCACGTTGTGCATAGATATCCAATAATTCTGCAGCGACGTCACGTACTCGTTCCATTGCTTTAGTTTTGGATTTTTCCCAACTATCACTACCGAGTTTATGTAGTGGGGCTGATGCTTCACCGGCACCGCTATAGCGGCTGATAAGGTGCAACGCTGAAACAGGTACATAAAGTTTCGCGGCATTGGCGTACTCAAGGGTTAAAAACTCAGTCGCCATACCTGCATTTTCGATGATCTGTAAACCGAGATAACGACCAACACCGTGTTCGATATGCACAACTGGTTGACCTATGCTTAACTCGGTCAGGTTTCTGACTAGAGCATCATTATTTGCCTGTACTTTTTTATCGGTGCGGCGGCGTTGTATTATTTTGTGACCAAGTAATTCGTTTTCACAAATAATCGCGATGTTTAAATCGTCAATAATAAAACTGTTTTCACACTGGCTAACCCAAATACCAACCGCAGGTTTAGCTTTCAGGAATTTAGCGATAGTCGTAATGGCTTTAGGTTTTAACTTGGTCTTTTCAAGTAGCTCTAATAGCGTTTCACGACGACCTTCCGATTCGACACTGAAGATTACTTTTCCGTCAAAGTCTTCGATAAAGGCAAGTAATGGCGCTAGCGGTAATTTTTTCTGATGATTAACTGATATTTCAGGTAAGCGGCTAAAACTTAAGTTGGTATTACCGGCTTTCTCACTCAGTGTTTCAAGACCTAGACTTACTTTACTGTACTGACCAAGCGACTGGAATAGTTCAGAAACGGGTAAGTAGAGTGCACTTGGCTTCAGTAATGGACGTTGAATGTCATGACGGCGGTCTTCGTAGCGTTTTTCAACGTCTTTGAAGAAAGCGTCTGATGCATTGTGTAGGTCCCCGACTTGCGCAATAGTAAGTTGCTTGGGTAAATAATCAAATAGCGTTGCGGTTTCGGTTAAAAATAATGGGTGGTAATACTCAATACCGGTTGGTAAGAAACCCTTGCTAACTTGCTGGTAAATCGATTCAGCTTCGCGGGAAGGCGTGAATAATGCTCTAAATTGCTGACGGAATAATTCTATTGCTTTATCGTCAGTTGGGAATTCGTGAGCGGGTAATAAGTTAATTGCTTTAAGGGAGCCTTCCGAACGCTGCGTTTCGGTATTAAAACCGCGAATATCTTCGACTTCGTCATCAAAAAAGTCAATTCGAAATGGTGAACTGCTGCCCATTGGATAAAGATCGAGAATAGATCCACGTGCAGAGTATTCACCATGTTCTAATACTTGCTCTACAGCATTGTAGCCACTGGTCTCTAAACGCTGGCGCATTTCATGCATATCGATCTTGTCGCCAGTTTTAACGATTAAACTATGTTGCGCTAAAAAACTAACTGGCGCGATACGTTGCATTAACGTACTTACAGATACAATGATCAGGCCACTGGTTGTTTGTTGAAAACGGTGCAGAGCATGAATACGCTGTGAGATAATATCTTGATGTGGTGAAAAGTTATCATACGGTAATGTTTCCCAATCAGGGAAGGTGATTAATGGTTTATCATCACCTAAGAAGTTGCGTACTTCTTGTTCTAATTTTAATGCACTTGGCGTATCTGCGACAACCGCAAGGATCGGGGATTTCGTTTGTAAGCACAGTTCTGCAAGTGTGAATGCAAGGCTACTGCCGACAAGATTACCGTAGGCGATCTTATCGCCTTGTTTTTTCGGTAAGGGTAGAGAGAGAATAGCTGTTGATTTCATAATGTCAGTAATCTAATCGTCATAAGTAAGGAATGAGTTAAGGAATCAGTTGTTGATCATCTTGCAGATCTTGTTGCTGGCGTTGTTCAGCGCGTTGTTTCAATTGTAACTGTTGAATACGTAATGTGGCACGTATTAATATTTCTCGGTCGATATCGCGGATACGCGTATATGATGCAGTGTATTCAATTAGTGTGTTATCTGATTCTTGTTCTTCACGTGCAGAGATAGTGCCATAGCAGTATATAGCAGAAGAATCATTAGGTAAGAATATCTTAATACGCACAGCTTGCTCTAATGCTAAATCACCATGGGCTAAAAACTTAACTTCACCAGCCCCAAATACGCTTGTATTAAAACGTGATTCTGGGTGATCTTGTTGCGCTAACACATAGCCCATAATTAAGTTTATTTTGTTATTTTGCATCTGTAAAAAATCAGCCAATGCGTCGGCTTGTTCACCTATATTACGGATTGAACGTAGCGCGGTGCTGTCGATTTCGGCAACATCATTGGCCATTTTAAATGGGATTGGCATTTCATTTTCTAACGCCAGTCGAGATGTAGGCACTTTATCAATCGAAACCGGTTCAATATTGACAGATAAACTGTGTTTAATAGAAAAATATTGTTGAGTCATTCGCCGTTATCCTTTTCTAGATAGCTAACGAATCATTGTGGCATATTAATTTTTATTTTTCATGTTTAGTTTGTTGGATTTCGCTTTCAAGGCGCTGTTTTCAACGAGAATAAGCAATCGCTCACAAGTTAGCGTTAAGACATGATTTTACTTGCTCATTAGTGGTCATGGCTCTAGAATGAAAGGCAGTTTTTAGCAAGGTCTTCTTAATCTATTTATGTATTACCCTCTCAGTTTATTCATCGGCTTGCGTTATACTCGCTCGAAACGCAATAATCGATTTGTATCATTCATTACTTTGTTCTCGACAGCAGGCATCACGATAGGTGTATTAGCGCTGATCACTGTGTTATCGGTAATGAATGGTTTTGAGCAAGATTTGAAAACCCGCATACTTGGGGCCGTGCCACACGTCATCGTCACCCCAAAGTCTGAGGTGAATGATGTCGATGCCAGTTTATTGGCATTAGAAAATGATCCCTTAGTCGCTGCTGTGACGCCTTTTTTACAAGCCGATGCTATGGTGCAGAGTAAAAGCCAGATCCAAGGCGCGCAGTTACAAGGTATTGATCCATCTTCCTACCCGCAGTGGGACGTGATTCGCCAGAATATGATTATTGGCGATATTACCTTATTGCAACCCGGTAAATACAACATCATTATTGGTCGCAGTATGGCCACTTCTTTGAATGCTAAGCTTGGCGACAAAATAAGGCTTATCTCGACCAGGGGCAGTGTATTTACGCCGATGGGGCGCGTACCGAGTCAACGCAAGTTTACAGTCGTCGGTATTTACGCTGTTGGTTCTGATGTTGAAGCGACGCAAGTGTTAGTGAATATTATCGATGCCGGTAAGCTTGTTCGTTTACCTGCTTCTGCTCCGATGCAGCACCGTGTGTTTGTGAATGACCCATTTTCGGTTAATGAGTTAGCGAGTCGTGAATTTTTCATTAATAGCTTTGATTCTCTCGATTGGCAAACTGCACGTGGTGAATTATTCCAAGCGGTGAGAATGGAAAAGAATATGATCGGTTTATTGCTGTTTTTAATTATTACTGTTGCAGTGTTTAATATCTTGTCATCGTTAGTGATGTTAGTAACAGAGAAAGAAACTGATGTAGCGATTATGAAAACGCTCGGCATGAACAGATCGACGATTGTACAAATATTTGTTATTCAAGGTGCTTGGACTGGCGTGTTAGGCGCTATGGCTGGTGGCCTTTTAGGCATACTGCTAGCGGCTAACCTGAATGAATTTATGTCACTGATAGGCCTTAACCTGTTAGCGCAAGCATCTGGCGGAGCACGTTTATTACCTGTTTTATTTGATTGGTCGCAGATTGCGTCAATTATTTTCGGTGCGATTGCATTAAGTCTACTCGCAACACTTTATCCTGCATTTAGAGCGGCAAATGTAAAACCTGCCGAGGCACTACGTTATGAATAATTCTTTATTAGTTTGCAATAATCTCGAAAAAATTTACCAAGAAGGTAATCTTGATACTCACGTATTAAAGCAAGTATCGCTGACGATCGAAAAAGGTGAACTGATTGCGATTGTTGGCCGCTCTGGTTCAGGCAAAAGTACCTTACTACATTTAATGGGCGCGTTAGATACACCGACGTCAGGCTCTGTACACCTTAATGGAATCGATATTCATAGCATGTCACAGTCACAACAAGCGGCAATGCGTAATCAGAATATGGGCTTTGTGTATCAATTTCATCACCTGCTGAATGAATTTACTGCGTTAGAAAACGTCTGTATGCCGTTATTGATCGCGGGTATGAAGGTTACGCTGGCGAAAGAAAAAGCCTTGGCGATGTTAGAGCGTGTTGGGTTATCGCATCGTATTGAACATAAGCCGAGTGAACTTTCTGGTGGTGAACGTCAACGTGTTGCCATTGCACGTGCGTTAATTAATGAACCAAATATTGTGTTAGCAGATGAACCGACGGGTAACCTAGACCAAGGTAGTGCGGATACTATTTTTAATTTGATTAAAGAATTAAATGAAACGTGCGATACTGCTTTTATTATCGTGACCCATGATGAAGAGTTGGCTAACCGATTAGGACGTACTTTACATATGGTTGATGGTGTATTGTCTAGCGATACAGCAACCTCGCCAGTAAATCCTGCGACGGAGGAAGTATAATGTTTCGTCCGTTAGCGGCTTATATCGGATTGAGATATACATCGTCTAAACGCCGTAATGGCTTAATCGCGTTTATTTCGGCGTCATCAACGGTTGGCATTGCATTAGGCGTGATGGTGTTGATCATTGCTTTATCAGCAATGAACGGTTTTGAGTACGAGCTGAAAAATAGAATATTGGCGGTTGTGCCCAATGGTGAGCTTGAAGGGGTAAATAAACCCTTTAATGACTGGCAACGCACCCAAGGCAAATTACTTACGCATCCGGAAGTTGTTGGGGCTGCTCCTTTTATTAAACTCAATGGTTTATTACAAAAGGGCAATGAACTAAAGGCCGTGCAACTTCGTGCTGTTGATAGTGAGGCTGAGAAGCAAGTTTCTGAAGTGTATCGTTATGTTGAAGAGGGCAGTTGGGATAGCTTAAATGAGACTGCGAATAACCGAACTGTGGTCATCGGGCGCGGTATTGCTAAAGAATTGAATTTAACGCTTGGTGATCCGGTTACGGTTCTATTGTCGCAGCAGTCAGGTAATTCATTTAAATCACCACGCCGTTTTAGCTTTACTGTTTCTGGCATTATTCACCTTAGCGGTCAGTTAGATAATAACCTTGCTTATATCCCTTTGAGCGCAGCACAAGATATTCAAGATAAAGCGTTTAAAGCTGATGGTATGAGTATTAAGGTGTCGGACATCTTTGCTGCTAATCGCATTGTGCGTGAAGTGGGGAGTGAGTTAGACCATTATCTTTATATCCGTAGCTGGATGACGAGTCAGGGGTTCTTATATCAAGATATTCAAATGGTTAAAAGTTTGATGTACGTGATCTTGATATTAGTGATTGCGGTTGCTTGTTTTAATATTGTCACTACCTTGGTGATGGCTGTTAATGATAAACGTGCTGATATTGCGATTTTAAAAACCATGGGTGCATCCAATGCGCTACTGCGTTTGATCTTTATTGTACACGGCGGTATCAACGGCATTCTTGGTGTTGTTTCTGGCACAATACTGGGTATTTTGATCTCAGAGAATCTGACGGTGATCATCAAATTTATCGAAAGGTTGATCGACCATGAATTCTTGTCGGGTGATATTTACTTTATTAACTTTTTACCGTCACAACTTGCATTGAATGATGTGCTGGTGGTTGGTGGTGTTGCGATGGTGATGAGTGTTATTGCGACAATTTACCCCGCTAATAAAGCCTGTGGCGTACAGCCTGCACGTGAGCTAGGGAATAAATAAGCTATTTGAAAGATGTATCCCTTAATTACATAAGGGATACATTGATTTTAGTGGGTTAGTCAGTATAAGAGCTAAGGTCTGCGAATATAAATAACAGCACGCGATTCTCTGTTCGTGCTAGAGATATATCAAATTTAGTATCACTAGTGATACTATCGGCGTAATGCAATTTTATCGTCGAAGGATTTTGAATGTCTGAAGTTTTATCCCCTCAAGTACAACCAACCGAAGTACTTTTTACCCAAGGAATTACTCAATCTTTAACGCAGGTGTTGTGGCTTGAGCAAACAGATTGCAGCCTTTATGTTGTTACCGAGCAAACGCCGTTTCATCCAGTGAGCCATATCTGGGCAGATCATCCTGCTGACAAAGGCGTTCTAGTATATGAAGGCAATAAATATACTGTGATTGATTGTGTCACTGGTGCGTTTGATATAGAAAATAACAAACTATTTAAAGGCAGTGATATACCTGTAAAACGCGGTGAAGCCGGGTGGCATTTTGTTGTTGTTCATGAAATAGCATCAGGTTTGCTACTCAATGTGAATGACACTGTCGAACTCGTTGTTGATACGGATTATCAAGCATCTCTCAGCCGTGGCCACAGTGCAGGACATTTATCTTCTTATGCATTAAACAAAGTACTTGAGCAAACGTATTGGCGTAAAGACGCTTCACGCAAAGATGTGTTAAACAATAGAGACTTTCATTCATACGCGCAGGTACTAAGTCTGGTTTCTGAAAACCAATCCACAGACAGCTACCGTTTAGGTAAAACGTTGAAAAAACGAGGTCTCAATGTAGCAGAAATGCTTGCTGATCTTGCGACTATTGAAGCGAAAGTGAATGATGTGCTCGCAACTTGGATTACGACTCAAGCACCTGTTGTGATGAAACGAGAAGGTGATTTACTGACTGACTCACGCTTTTGGTGTTGTGACTTAGGTATTGGCGAAAGTATTACCATGCCTTGCGGTGGTTCACACATACAGAGCTTGGCTGAATATAACGAGGTTAAGATTACATTGACGTTAAAGTCTGATCAAGATTTAGAAATGATCACAACGGCGAGCTAATTATGTTATTCGGTATTTGTTACATTTAATACATTACTATTTAATAGTAAGTAGATAATTGATATTGTTATATTTCAATGCCAGCATCGCGTCCAATATGGATGCTGTTCGTTAGTATTAATTGTTTGTTTTTAGAGATTGAATCTATGTTTTTGATAGGAATATTTTATGACAAGTGATATTAGACTCCGCGCGTTGGAAAGAACCGACTTACGCTTTATTCATCAGCTCAATAATAATCGTACGATTATGTCTTATTGGTTTGAGGAACCTTATGAATCATTTGATGAACTCGAAGAGCTGTATAATAAACATATCCATGACAAGACTGAGCGTCGCTTTATAGTCGAAAACACGGATAATGAAATGGTTGGTCTCGTTGAGCTTGTTGAGATTAACACTATCCACCGTAATGCCGAGTTTCAAATTATCATTACCCCTGAATTTCAAGGTAAAGGCTACGCGATGGCCTTGATTGATCGCGCCCTGAATTATGCCTTTACCATTCTAAATCTGCATAAAGTGTATCTGCATGTGGCTATTGATAATGAAAAAGCGATTCATTTGTACCAAAAATGTGGTTTCATTGAAGAGGGGCACTTGGTGAAAGAGATTTTCATTAATGGTCAGTACTGCGATGTTAAACGCATGTATGTACTGCAAGATGCTTACGCAATTGTACATTATGCCTAATCGAATAGTACTTAATCATCAGAACTGAAGTATTTAGCAATTGCTACAAGCACTAATATGTAGGATGCAAAGGCACTTAAAATGCCTTTGCATTATGTTTATTAAGCGCTAATACCTGCATGATAGCCTGGTACGCGAAATAGCTTACGGCATAAATCAAGGAACTGGCCGTAAAACACACCAACAAAGCAAGATACAACCGCATTACTTGATACTGCAGTGACGATTTGAGCAAAGTCAGCACCAACAGATAACAGAATTAATGCATAAACAGGTGATTGGAAAGAAACGTAAGCAAATGTATCACCAAGCTGTTTACTCAGCTTATTCTTCATTAATTTTGCGCAGTTCTTAATAATAACATCACGATATAAACCATAGGGATAAGCAATTGCTATATTCACAGGGATTGAGACCATTCTAGAAGCTAAAGATTGTTGAAACGACATCCCTGAGATAAAAATCTCAATCAACATACCCACAACAAAACTAAATACTACCATTGCGAATGTATCAGCTGCGGCATTACGGACGCAGAAAGGGGCTTTAACTTGCACTTGCTTATCTCCAACTAGACTAATATCGTGTTTAAAATGTTTGATTCATCACTTATAAACTGGATGTTTAACTGTGAGTGGAATATGTGACTATTAAATCACGTAACAAGCAGTTTTAATCACTGTAGTTTGGTTTGTTTTTAAGTTTTTTATGTATTTAATACTGAGAATGGATGAAAAAGAGAGAGTAAATGCTGGGTAATACAAAAGAAAGGCTTGGTTAGTGTGACGTGGCTCAAATTACTGACCGAAATTAACGGTCAGCATCTCGTAAGTGGGTGTTTTTTATTGACAGGCTGGTCAGGATGTTAAACTTCTAAGGTGATCTCATAGCTGGTAAATTTACGCATGTTAATTACACCTGTGTCAAAAAACATATATTGGCCTTTAATACCTTGCAGTACACCAGTAACAACAGGCTCTTTATCAAAGTTATGTGAGATGATTTTTGTTGGGTGCTCAGTAATAGGGTAGTTAATCGTCACAATCTCTTCTTCAAGCTCTTCAATTGCATCTAAGCCGTACATCATTTCGATATTACCTAACTGTTCTTCAATTAAAGGCATTAAGCGTGCAGCCTCTGCTTTTAAGTCAAGATCGGCGTTTTCGCCTTTTAGCATTGTACGCCAATTTGTTTTATCACCAATGAATTCAGCGAGTGCGGTTTCAACTAACCCAGATATTAAGCGCGTTTTAACTTTGAATATAGGCAGGCCTTGTGTAGCCCCTTGATCAATCCAGCGCGTTGGTAATTGCGTATGGCGAGTTATGCCAACCTTTAATGCAGATGTATTTGAAAGGTAAACATAATGGTCTGTCATACAGAAATCATCAGCCCATTCTGGTTGGCGGCAGGTACCGTGTTCATAGTGACATGTTTCTGGTTTCATAATACACATGTCACAACTTGCCAGTTTACGTGTACAAACGAAGCAGTGGCCTTGTGAATAGCTTTTCTTGGTTTTTTTGCCACAGCTCAAGCAATGTATATTGCCCGTATGGATCATCGTGATTGATTTACCGATAAATTCGTTTAAAGGAATTAACGTATCGTCGAGTGGTAACTGGTAACTCACACTGCTATCTGCATTGAGAGTTGAGACCATTTTACTGATATGACCGGTGTATGACATTGTATGATATTCCATTGCTCGTGAAATTATAGAGGCTGATGTTAATTGATAAATTGCGTATTTATTCTTTTATATAGCGATAAATTGACGCCGGATTAACAAAAGCCGTGTAATTATAAAGTAATTCTATATAATACTTGGTCTGAAATTTCTTTCTACTTATAGTTTTACTTTTGCTCATCTGATAACAATTTTGTTTTTCGATGATAAAATGTGCAACTAAAATTTCAGTTTATTATTGAGTGTTAGTCATTTTAATTTAACACTCAGCTAAACATTATCGCTTGGTGTGCTATTCACACCATAATTTATGCAAACGCTGCATCGTAGGCAGCATCACTGCAAAAGGATATAAAATGCCTGTTATTACTCTTCCTGATGGCGCTCAGCGTCAATTTGACAATCCAGTATCAATTATGGATATTGCCGCAGATATCAGTTCTGGTCTTGCTAAAGCGTGTATCGCTGGCCGTGTTAACGGTGAACGTGTTGACGCATGTGACCTGATCACTGAAGATGCTGCAATTGAAATCATTACTTCTAAAGATGCTGATGGTTTAGAGATCTTACGCCACTCTTGTGCGCATTTACTTGGTCATGCTATTAAGCAATTATGGCCAAACACCAAGATGGCTATTGGTCCAACCATTGATAAAGGCTTCTATTATGACGTCGAAATGGAAGAACCAATTAGTGAAGCTGATTTAGCTAAACTAGAAAAGCACATGACTAAACTGGTTAAGACCAACTATCAAGTAATTAAGAAAGTTGTATCTTGGCAAGAAGCACGTGACACGTTTGAAGCACGTGGTGAAACTTATAAAGTAGCTATCTTAGACGAGAACATTGGTCGAGATGAAACGCCTGCTTTATATCATCATGAAGAATACATCGATATGTGTCGTGGACCACACGTACCAGTAATGAAGCATTGCCAGCATTTTAAATTAATGTCTGTTGCTGGTGCATACTGGCGTGGTAACTCTGACAACAAGATGTTACAACGTGTTTATGGTACAGCTTGGACTGATAAGAAAGAGCTTAAAGAGTACCTTCAACGCCTTGTAGAAGCTGAAAAACGTGATCACCGTAAAATTGGTAAACAACTTGATCTTTACCATATGCAAGAAGATGCTCCGGGCATGGTGTTCTGGCATAACGACGGTTGGACGATCTTCCGTGAGTTAGAAACGTTCATTCGTGAAAAATTACGTGACTTTAATTACCAAGAAGTGAAAGGTCCACAAATCATGGATCGTAGCTTGTGGGAAAAATCAGGTCACTGGGACAAATATGCAGACGGTATGTTCTGTACGCATTCAGAAAATCGTGAATACGCGATTAAACCAATGAACTGTCCTGGTCATGTACAGATTTATAACCAAGGTTTAAAATCTTACCGTGATTTACCATTACGTATGGCTGAGTTTGGCTCATGTCACCGTAATGAACCATCTGGCTCGTTACATGGCTTAATGCGTGTACGTGGTTTCACTCAGGATGATGCTCATATCTTCTGTACTGAAGACCAAATACAACAAGAAGTGTCAGACTGTATCAAGATGGTTTTCGAAACTTATGAAACGTTTGGTTTCAAAAATATCGAAATTAAACTGTCAACACGCCCTGAAAATCGTGTAGGTAGTGACGAAACTTGGGATAAATCAGAAAAAGCACTTGCTGATGCATTAACAGCTAGTGGCCTAAGCTATGAAATACAAGAAGGCGAGGGTGCATTTTATGGACCTAAAATTGAATTTACCCTACATGACTGTTTAGATCGTGCATGGCAGTGTGGTACAATTCAACTAGACTTCTCAATGCCTGAGAAATTAGGTGCTGAATATGTGTGTGAAAATAACGGTCGTGATACGCCTGTTATGATTCACCGAGCGATTTTAGGGTCTCTTGAACGCTTCATTGGTATTCTAATTGAAGAATACGCAGGTCTTTTCCCTACTTGGATTTCACCAGTTCAGGCTGTTGTAATGAACATTACAGACAAACAGGCTGTTTTTGCTACAGATTTTGTAGAAAAAATGAAGAAAGTGGGCATTAGAGCAAAATTAGACTTGAGAAATGAGAAGATAGGCTTTAAAATCCGCGAACATACTTTGAAACGTGTGCCTTATCTTTTGGTTATCGGCGATAAAGAAGTCGAATCAGGAGAAATTGCAGTACGTACTCGTAAGGGCGTTGACTTAGGTACTATGAAGTTGGATGACTTCATCAGTAAATTACAAACCGAAGTCAATAGCCGCGGTAAAACAACTTTGGAGGATTCGTTATAAAAGGCGGAAAAAAAGGTCAACAACAAACGACCAGACAACATCGTATCAACGAAGAAATTCGTATACCTGAATGTCGCTTAAACGGTGCTGATGGTGAAGTGATTGGAATCGTATCTATCAGAGAAGCTCTTGCTATTGCTGAAGAAGCAAGTTTAGATCTTGTAGAAATTAGCCCGAATGCCGAGCCTCCTGTTTGCCGTGTCATGGATTACGGTAAATTTATATACGAGAAAAGTAAATCTGTTAAAGAGCAGAAGAAAAAGCAAGTTCGGGTTCAGGTTAAGGAAATAAAATTCCGACCTGGAACTGATACCGGCGATTATCAGGTAAAACTACGCAACCTGACTCGCTTCCTCGAAGAAGGTAACAAAGCGAAAATTACGCTGCGTTTCCGAGGTCGAGAAATGGCGCACCAGAGCTTAGGCTTTGATCTTTTGAATCGTATTAAAGACGATCTAAAAGAAATTGCAGTCGTGGAGGCTTTCCCGAAAATGGAAGGTCGTCAAGCTGTAATGGTGTTAGCCCCAAAAAAGAAATAGTAGGTGCTTCCAAGTAGTATGAGTGTGTAAACACTTGTACTCGCCTTATTATTATTCATTAATATTCAACAATGCGGAGTTATAATGCCTAAGTTGAAATCGAATAAAGGCGCTGCAAAGCGCTTTAAAAAAACCGCTAATGGTTTTAAACGCAAACAGTCTCACCTACGTCATATTTTGACCAAGAAGAGCACTAAACGTAAACGTCACCTTCGTGGTACGCAAATGGTTGCAAAATGTGATGTTGCATCTGTTTCACGTATGCTTCCATACGCTTAATTTTAGATATAAAAGAGGAAAATAGTTATGCCTAGAGTTAAACGCGGTGTTGTTGCACGTGCTCGTCATAAGAAAGTTTTAAAACAAGCTAAAGGTTATTACGGAGCTCGTTCACGAGTTTATCGTGTTGCCTTCCAAGCAGTTACAAAAGCTGGTCAATATGCTTACCGTGACCGTCGTCAACGTAAACGTCAATTCCGTCAATTATGGATTACACGTATTAACGCTGCTGCACGTCAAAATGGTATGTCTTACAGCCGTTTCATTAATGGCCTTAAACACGCCTCTATTGAAATCGATCGTAAGATCTTAGCAGACATTGCTGTATTCGATAAAGCGGCATTTACTGTACTAGTAAATAAAGCAAAAGAAGCAGTTGCTTAATTTTAATTAATTAATTAAGTAAATGTTATCAAAGGAGGCTTCGGCCTCCTTTTTAGTTTCTGTAACACACATTCCTAATAATATTCATACATCAGATAGAGCCGTCACGAATACTACCTCCCTAGAAACTCATGCTTTTGCTTAGCAATAGCTAATACACTACCTATAAATAACTAAACCTACTTAGCGATAAAATAACTATAAACGCCTGTCTATAAAGCCCTCTATATACTTGCATAATGCTTTTCTGTAATATCGATTTATCAATTTAAAATAATTTTGAGATAGATATTCAACTTTATGCATTTTTTATTATCCATATTCCTGATCACTGTATTCAGTCTAAATAGTACTTTTGCAAAGGCAGAAGGGACTATTATCGACACTGATTTTGAAGTTGCCCGTCTTGGTTCGTCGATTAAGTATTTCGAAGATAAAACCAACTCTTATACATTTGATTATTTGTCTCAAAGACAAGCCGCGATTCCTTGGGTTAAAAGTAACCAAAGTCATTTTAATTTTGGCTTTTCAGATAGTACGTTCTGGTTCAAGGGACAAATTATCAATGAAGCGGATGTTGATAAATACTTAATTCTCGATTTTGGTGATTCGCTATTAGATAATATAGATCTATATTTGATTAATAATGATGGTAGTACGACAGTCAAAAGGTTAGGCACTCGCCGTCATGCTGACGATACTATGTCTAATTTAACCTTCTCTACAGGCTTTAAAGTCGGTGCTGGTGAAACCACAGATTATTTTATCCGTCTTAAAACCGCTGCCTTTTTACAAACGCCATTGACGATCTGGGATGCCAATTATTTTATTGATCAACAATCACAACACAAATTATTGGTTGGTATGTTTTTCGGTTTATTCTTGATGATGATTTGTTATTTAACCTTCTTATATATTCATCTTCACGAAGTGCGTTTGATTCAATATATCGCTTTTATTATCTGTTATTTGTCAGTTATATGGATAATAGAAGGTTTCGGGTTTGTTTATAAAATTAATTTTATTACGCAATATTATGA
>NZ_BLRL01000015.1 GCF_015082335.1 Moritella sp. F3
ACGCAATATTATGATTCTATAATTGTGATGTTGATGGGCGTCATAGGCTTAAATTTGAGCTTGTTTGCACGACAATTGCTTAAATTACGATACCGAGCTTGGTTTTCGTTATCGACTCAAGTGTTAATTGCGGCTTCATTCGTTGTTATTTTGAGTCCGTTATTATTTTCATTCAAAATAGGTATTATTTTTGTCTCAGCTTTAGCGTTAGGCATTACGCTACTGTCGATAGTATGTGGTTTGTTTTTTATTCGTGACGAGTCGAAAGATGTTCGTTTTTATGTGCTATCGCTAGTGTATTTTATACTCGGTATTGATATACATATTCTCACGCGTTTTGGCTTACTTGGCGACTTTGAGTTTTCAGACTATATCTCAGCATGTTCAGCATTAGTTGTCTTGATTTATTTATGCTGGAACTTTGCAAAACAAATGGCACATGACCGAGTTGTAAAAAAAGATGTAGAAAAACAAATGACCTCTGTCAATGAGCGCTATTACAGTGTATTTCAAAACGCAGCTGAGGGCATGTTCACGACATCAATGGAAGGCAACGTATTGGCGATGAACAAGTCAATGTGTCGAATATTAGGCTATATCAATCTTGAAGATATGAATAAGTCGGGTCATTTTAAAGCGGACGACTTTTATGCTAACCCCAATTTACGTGATGAAATAATCGCTACCTTACGGGTTAAGGGCGAAGTGAATAGCGTCGAGATGACAGGGCATGACCGTTATGGCGAGATATTTCATGGCGAAATTAATATGCGCTTGAATGTTCAACCAGATATTACCGTGATTGACGGCTCATTCGTTAATACGACTAAGCGTAAGCAGCATGAGATTAAACTTGAGTCTATTGCAAAATATGACCAGTTAACAGGATTAGTCAATCGTATACACTTTGAGAAGCTGGTTGGTGTATCACTAGAGACTAACCGTTCAGTACTCGAAGACAATATTTTGCTTTATTTAGATCTTGACCAGTTCAAATTGGTTAATGATATATGTGGTCATGATGTTGGTGATTCACTATTGAAAAAAATAACGGTTGTTTTAAAGTCATTTCTTGATGACACGGCAATATTGGCACGCCTAGGTGGCGATGAATTTGGTATTTTGCTTAACCACACCAATTTCGACAATGCACTCGAGGTCGCTGATACTATCCGTTGTGGTATTGAAGATTTTAGATTTACGCATCAAGGACGCCATTTTGTGCTCGGTGTTAGTATTGGTATCGTGATACTTGACGAGTCAATTGAAAATTTTTCACAGGCATTAAGTCTTGCTGATACAGCGTGTTATACAGCTAAAGAGCAAGGACGTAACCGTGTGCATGTTTATAGTAAATGCAATGATGTTATGTTGGGTCATCAACGAGAAATGCGCTGGATTGGGGTATTACGAGAAGCGTTAGATGAAGATAGATTTGAACTCGCATTTCAAACGATTATGCCATTATCAGCTGATATTAATGAAGGTTATCGTTATGAAATATTGCTGCGTTTGAGGGACGAGGAGGGGAAGCTACAATCGCCGAGTGAGTTTATCGCCGCAGCTGAAAACTATAATTTCATGACTCAGTTAGATCGTTGGGTTGTCAGAACATACTGCCAGTGGCTATCATCTAATCCAGCACATCTCGTTAGTTTAAGTTCTGCATCAATTAACTTATGTGGACAATCGTTAGTAGATAGAAGTATGCATACATTTATTGAAAATACGATTTCAATGTATGGCATCCCCCCCGAAAAACTATGCTTTGAAATAACAGAAAGCCAAGCCATTATGGACTTTGATCAAACGATTTTATTCATGAATAAATTTAAAGCATTAGGCTGCCGTTTTAGCTTAGATGATTTTGGTAGTGGTTTTTCTTCATATAGTTACATCAAACGATTGCCTATTGATCAACTCAAAATTGATGGCGCATTTGTCGAAAATATTGAAACTGATAACGTTGATTATACGATGGTTAAGTCATTTAATGATATCGCTAGGGCGGTAAATATCAAGACAGTGGCCGAATATGTTGAAAATGAAAACATCAAAAATATATTATCAGAAATCGGCATTGATTATGTGCAAGGCTATTTAATAGCCAAACCTCGACTTTTAGTCGATTTTGTTGATAATGAACAACTTGATTCAGCTTAAGGACTAGCACTTCAGCTTACTTTTGAGTAAAATCATCCATTACTGAATGAATCTATTCACTTTTCCTGCCAACAGGGTGATAAGAAAAACATGCAACACCTCAAAGAAATAATAGTACAGGCCGTAGAAGCCGTAGCAAACGCAACAGATCTAGCAACATTGGATACTGTCCGTGTTGAGTACCTTGGTAAAAAGGGTATTTTGACTGAACAGATGAAAACATTAGGTAAACTGCCTCCAGCAGAGAAACCTAAAGCTGGTCAAGCGATTAACATTGCGAAACAAGAAGTTCAAAAAGTCATTAACGAGAAACGTGATGCATTTCAACAAGCAGTTCTAGATGCTAAATTAGCTGAAGAAATGATTGATGTTACTGCACCAGGTCGTACCAACCTAAATGGTGGTCTACATCCTGTAACACGAACTATCGAACGTATTGAATCATTTTTTGGTGAATTAGGTTTCGCTGTTAAATCTGGTCCAGAAGTTGAAGATGATTATCACAACTTTGATGCATTGAATATCCCTGAGCACCATCCTGCTCGTGCGGATCACGATACATTTTACTTTAATCCTAAATTAGTACTTAGAACACAAACGTCTGGTGTTCAGATCCGTACGATGGAAGTGGAAAAACCACCTATCCGTATTATCTCTCCAGGCCGTGTTTACCGTAATGATTACGATCAAACGCACACACCAATGTTCCATCAAGTAGAAGGTCTATTTGTTGACGAAAAAGTAAGCTTTAGCGAGCTGAAAGGTGTGTTACACGACTTCCTAAACAACTTCTTTGAAGAAGATTTAGAAATTCGTTTCCGTCCTTCTTATTTCCCTTTCACAGAAACTTCAGCTGAAGTAGATGTAATGGGCAAAAACGGTAAATGGTTAGAAGTATTAGGCTGCGGCATGGTACACCCTAACGTATTAACGTCTGTTGGAATCGACCCTGAGAAATACTCTGGCTTTGCCTTTGGTATGGGTGTTGAACGTTTAGCGATGCTTCGCTATGGCGTTAACGATTTACGTTCATTTTTCGAAAATGATTTACGTTTCCTCAAGCAGTTTAAATAAGATAGGACACTAAAATGAAATTCAGTAATGAATGGTTACAAACTTGGGTTAAACCAGGTCTAACAAATGAAGAACTAGCGCATCAAATTACGATGGCTGGCCTTGAAGTAGATGGTATTGATGCTGTTGCGGGTGATTTTACTGGTATCGTTGTCGGTCACGTTGTTGAATGTGGTCAGCATCCAGATGCAGATAAATTACAAGTAACTAAAATCGATATCGGTGCTGAAGAGCTAATCGACATCGTATGTGGTGCATCTAACTGCCGTGCAGGCCTTAAAGTTGCTGTTGCAACAGTGGGCGCTGTATTACCTGGCGATTTCAAAATCAAGAAAGCAAAACTACGTGGTCAACCATCATTTGGTATGCTTTGCTCTGAATCTGAAATGGGTATGGCTGAATCAGCTGACGGTATCATTGAATTACCTGCAGATGCAGTACCGGGTACTTGTATCCGTGAATTCCTTGGTCTTGATGATGTTACAATTGAAGTTGATCTAACGCCTAACCGCGCAGATTGCTTAAGCATTGCTGGTATCGCTCGTGAAGTCGGTGTATTAAACAACATCGCAGTAACTGCACCAGAATGGACTAACGTAACAGAAACAAGCAGCGAAACAGTCGCTGTATCTGTGACTGCAACAGAACTATGTCCTCGTTACCTTGGTCGTGTTATCAATAACTTAGATATGAGCGCTAAAACTCCTTTATGGATGGTTGAGCGTTTACGTCGTTGTGGCACGCGTTCTATTGACCCTGTTGTTGACGTAACTAACTATGTATTGTTAGAACTTGGTCAACCAATGCATGCATTTGATCTTGCAACATTGACAGGCGCGATTAATGTTCGTCTTGCTAACCAAGATGAAAAATTAACGCTGCTTGATGGCAACGAAGTTAAATTAAACGATAATACACTTGTTATTGCTGATGACTCTGGCGCTATCGCAATGGCTGGTATCTTTGGTGGCGAAAAAACAGGTGTAACGGCTGCAACTAACTCTATCTTATTAGAGTCTGCATTCTTTAGCCCGTTAGCTATCACCGGTCGTGCTCGTGCATACGGTCTACATACTGATTCATCACACCGTTTCGAACGTGGTGTTGATTTTGAACTACAATACCAAGCGATGGAACGTGCAACACAGTTAATAGTTGAAATCTGTGGTGGTGAAGTTGCACCTGTTGTTGATGTAACAACTGAAGCGACATTACCGAAGCATGCACCAATCAACTTACGTCGTCATCAATTAGATAAAGTAATTGGTTTCCACGTTGAAGATGAAAAAGTAACTGACATTTTAAATACGTTAGGCCTAGCACCAACGTTTGAAAATGATACGTGGACTGTTACTTCTCCTTCATTCCGTTTCGACATCGAAGTTGAAGTTGATCTGATTGAAGAAGTGGCGCGTGTATTTGGTTATAACAATATCCCAAATATAGCGCCTGTAGCACCATTGAAGATGACGAATCATGACGAGGCTACATTACCAGTTCGTCGTATCCGTGACTTAATGGTTGACCGTGGTTTCCAAGAAGCAATTACATATAGCTTCGTAGATCCTAAACGTCAATTCTTGCTACACCCTGAAGCTGATCACCTAACATTACCGCATCCAATTTCGATTGAGATGTCTGTAATGCGCGTAAGTATGTTTACAGGTTTGGTTGAAGCTGTTGTAGCTAACCAAAAACGTCAACAACAACGTATCCGTTTATTTGAAACGGGTCTGACTTTCATCAAAGATGAGTCAGTTGAAAACGGTGTACTTCAAGTGCCTATGCTTGGCGCTATTATAGCCGGTACAGCAAATGCTGAATCTTGGACTCAAGAAAGCAAAGCAGTAGACTATTTCGACCTTAAAGGTGATTTAGATGCATTGCTAGACCAAACCTGTAATACCGATGAATTTGTACTTAAACGTGCAAGTCATCCTGGTTTACACCCTGGTCAAAGCGCTGAAATATTCTATGCTGGTCGCTCAGTTGGCCATATTGGTGCTATCCATCCTTCATTAGAGAAGAAGTTAGGCCTAAATGGTTCAACGATTATTCTTGAGATTGAACTTGCAACGTTAACAGCTCGTAAATTACCGCAAGCTGCTGAAGTTTCTAAGTTTCCTGCTAACCGTCGTGACATCGCTATGATTGTTAAAGACGATGTTAATGCAGGAGATGTACTGAACTTTATCAAAAAAGTTGGCGGGAATCAGTTAGTTGGCATAAACTTGTTTGATGTATACCAAGGTACAGGTGTTGTGGAAGGGCATAAGAGCCTAGCTATCAGCTTAACCTTACAAGATATATCACGCACCTTGGAAGAAAAAGAGATATCTGAAGCAGTTAATAATATTGTTGAAGCTATTTCATCTGAATTCAATGCATCCTTGAGGGATTAATTTATGGCACTAACCAAAGCTGATATTGCTGAAACATTATTTAACGATGTTGGTCTAAGTAAACGTGAATCTAAAGAAATGGTAGAAGCTTTCTTTGAAGAAATCCGTTTATCTTTAGAAGTTAACGAACAAGTTAAAATATCTGGTTTTGGTAATTTTGACCTACGTGATAAAGGCGAACGACCTGGTCGTAACCCTAAAACAGGTGAAGATATACCAATTACAGCTCGTCGTGTTGTGACTTTTAAACCAGGTCAGAAGTTAAAAGCGAAAGTAGAAACAATCGTAAAAGATTAGCGTTTCATCAGATAATAAAAAACCGGCTAATGCCGGTTTTTTTATGCCTGTTATAAATTAGCGTCATAACAGTGAATATATTTATACCCTACAACCTAATGAAAAGAAGTAGGGTAAAGACGTATTAGCCGCCTAATTTATCTGATGCGATATGGTATTCTGGATCTTCGATTAAATTAACTTCAATCATGTCTCCAGCACGTTTCATTAGTTGTTTACATTCTAATGATAGGTGACGAAGGTGTAATATTTTACCTTCAGCTACATAGCGCTCAGCTAGTGTATCAATTGCTTCAATTGCTGAGTGGTCACAAACGCGTGAATTAGCAAAGTCGATGATCACATCTTGTGGGTCATTAGCTGTATCAAATAGCTCTAAGAAGTGGCTAACAGAACCAAAGAATAATGGGCCGTTAACTTTATATACTTTACTGCCAGACTCTTCTGTAGATACTTCAGTGTTAATGTGTGCTGCGTGTTCCCATGCGAAACGTAGTGCTGAAACGATAACACCGATGATCACTGCAACCGCTAAATCAGTAAACACTGTCACGACAGTTACAAGTACAATCACGAACGTATCAGCTTTCGGGATCTTACGCATAACACGGAATGTTGCCCATTCAAATGTGCCAATCACAACCATGAACATTACACCAACAAGCGCAGCTAGTGGGATAACTTCAATGAGTGAAGAGAAGAATAAAATGAATAACAATAATGAGATTGCTGCAGTGATACCAGATAGACGACCACGGCCACCAGAATTAATGTTGATCATTGATTGGCCAATCATTGCACAACCACCCATAGCACCGAAGAAACCGTTTACGATGTTTGAAGCACCTTGTGCAACACATTCTTGATTGCCTTTACCACGTGTACCAGTCATTTCATCAATAACCGTTAGTGTTAGTAGTGATTCAATAAGACCAACAGCAGCAAGAATTAATGAGTAAGGCAGAATGATATAAAGAGTTTCAAGTGTAAATGGTACGCTTGGAATACTAAACGTTGGCAGTGAACCTGAGATTGTCGCATTGGCATCACCGGTCATCGAGCGAACAAAATCAACTACTGTGCGTGTATCAAGACCCATGTAATAAACAATTAACGTCACAGATACAATAGCAACAAGCGAAGACGGAACTGCTTTAGTTAATTTAGGTAGGAAGTGAATAATCGCCATTGTAAGCACAACTAAACCAAGCATGATATAGAGTTGAGATCCTTGTAACCAAGCAAGATCACCGTTCGTGTCAATGAATTTGAATTGACCAAGCTGTGCTAAGAAAATAACAATTGCAAGACCGTTAACAAACCCCATCATTACTGGGTGTGGCACGATACGAATGAACTTACCGAGTTTGAATACACCCGCTAATACTTGCAGTAGACCTGCAAGCACCACTGCGGCAAATAAGTATTCTACGCCATTGTCGGCAACTAACGCTACCATTACAACTGCCATCGCGCCTGTTGCACCAGAGATCATACCTGGACGACCACCAAAGATAGCAGTAATTAAACCAACCATAAAGGCAGCATACAAACCAACTAAAGGTTCAACACCTGCTACAAAAGCAAATGCAACCGCTTCTGGTACAAGTGCCAGTGCAACGGTTAGACCAGATAAAACATCATTTTTAACTGATGCAATCGAATATTTTGGAAATTCAAACATAAATTTTAAGTTACCGAGTTGTCATTAATGAATAAAAAAGTAGCAAGATAATGTCCATTTTGCACGATCTTGCTATTAAAAAAGTATTTAAATAAATACTAAAAAAGCCGCAATTTATGCGGCTTTTAATTTAGCTAATAGTTATTTTTAAATAATAGTTATTATTTAGCTAATGTAGTAGGTGATTTGCTTTCTGACGATGCAAATTGACTACCACCTGGTCCAGCTGCCACATCAATTGATGGGCGTTGAACGACACCAACTTTAGCAACAAAGTTAGTTTTTGAAGGCGCTACCTGTTGAGGTGTAGCCATCTTAACGGTGAAGTTAGTTTTCTTAGATGTTGTACCTTCAGTTTGTAACGCTGCAAGTGGTGTTACGTCGATAGCTTTATAAGCTACTGGCGCTTCAGCAACAACTGGTGTTTCAGCAACAACTGGTGTTTCAACAACAACTGGTGTTTCAACAACAACTGGCGCTTCAGCAACAACTGGTGTTTCAACAACAACTGGCGTTTCAGCAACAACTGGTGTTTCAGCAACAACTGGCGTTTCAGCAACAACTGGCGTTTCAGCAACAACTGGCGTTTCAGCAACAACTGGCGTTTCAGCAACAACTGGTGTTTCAGCAACAACTGGAGCAGCGCCTGGGCGAGCAGCTGGAGCGGAGTGCATTTGACGTGAAACTGATTTAGTTTCAATCTTTACACGTTCAGTCGATGATTTTGCTGTCGGTGCTATTACAGTTGCCGTTGTTTCAGCTACTGGCGCTGGTTTAGCTGCCGCAGCTGTATGCATAACAGGTTTTGCTGCAGTTACAGGCTTAGTCACTTCAGCAGTTACTGGCTTAGTTACTTCAGCAGTTACTGGCTTAGTTACTTCAGCAGTTACAGGCTTAGTTACTTCAGCAGTTACAGGCTTAGTTACTTCAGCAGTTACTGGCTTAGTTACTTCAGCAGTTACTGGCTTAGTCACTTCAGCAGTTACTGGCTTAGTCACTTCAGCAGTTACTGGCTTAGTCACTTCAGCAGTTACAGGCTTAGTTACTTCAGCAGTTATAGGCTTAGTTACTTCAGCAGTTACTGGCTTAGTTACTTCAGCAGTTACTGGTTTAGTTACTTCAGCAGTTACAGGCTTAGTTACTTCAGCAGTTACTGGTTTAGTTACTTCAGCAGTTACTGGTTTAGTTACTTCAGCAGTTACAGGCTTAGTTACTTCAGCAGTTACTGGTTTAGTTACTTCAGCAGTTACTGGTTTAGTTACTTCAGCAGTTACAGGCTTAGTTACTTCAGCAGTTACTGGTTTAGTTACTTTAGCAGTAACAGGCTTAGTTACTTCAGCTTTAACTGCCGTTGCAGTTTCTACTTGAGCCTGTTCAACTTTTTGAGCATCATTCGTTTTAGCATTTCGAGGGCTACGACGAGTGCGCTTCGCTGGTTGTGCTTTTTCATCTTGTTTAGTGTTTTGGGCAGCAACAGGAGTCTGTTCTAACTCAGGAGCAACTTGTTGATCGTTACTCGTTACACGTACTTTCTTGCGCATGTTACGACGTTGACGACGTTCAGCTAAAACAGCTTGGTTTTGCGAGCTACCTTCTTCTTTTGTTTCCTTTACGTCTTTCGACTGTACAGGTTGTTTATGTTGAGTAGCTTGGTTCGAAGCTTTTTGTTTTGCTTCGAACTTGCTATGTTGTTTTACTTCAACATCCGCTTTTTTATTTGCGTCTTGCTGTTTGTTTTCAATATTTTCAGGGTTACGAGGCTTACGATTACGACGATTACGTGGTTTACGTGTTTCATCACTATTATTACGGGTAGTAGGGGCTTTATCTACAACCGGCTTTTTAGGTGCTTCCTTAGCTGTTTCTTTAACAACAACTTTTTCATCGCTTGCAAAGAATCCTGTAATCGCTTTACCAAGACGGCTAAACATAGAGCCTTTATCAGCCGCAGGCTTAATGTCCTTAGCTTTAGCTGGTGCTTTCGGCGCCGTTTTCGCGGACACTTTTTTCACTGCAGGGGCTGGTTTAGCTGTTTTAGCTTCAGTAGCATTAATTTGCTGTACCAATGGCTGAACCGTTTCGTTATTTACTTTAGGTTCATAACGATTAAATTCACGTGGTTTAGCTAAATCAGTACTCGATAAATCAGAGCTGTCGTCATCTGCTTTAACACGAGATACTTCAAAATGAGGTGTTTGTAAGTTCTCATTTGGAATGATGAAACTTTTAACTTTATAACGCTTTTCTAAACGAAGAATTGAATTACGCTTTTCATTTAGTAAGTAAGCAGCAACTGGTACTGGTACTTGCGCTACAATGTGATTGGTATTTTCTTTAAGCGACTCTTCTTCGATTAAACGGAGAATTGAAAGTGCTAAAGATTCATTGTCACGGATAGTACCTTGACCATCACAGCGTGGGCAAACGTGCGTGCTTGATTCACCTAGAGAAGGGCGGATACGTTGACGAGACATTTCCATCAAACCAAATCGAGAGATACGGCCTAATTGAATGCGTGCACGATCTTGTCGTACTGCATCACGTAAGCAGTTTTCTACTTCACGTTGATTTTTAACTGGACCCATGTCGATAAAATCGATAACAACAAGACCACCTAAATCGCGTAAACGCAGTTGACGAGCAACTTCATCCGCAGCTTCTAAGTTAGTATTTAATGCTGTTTCTTCAATATCACCACCACGTGTAGCTCGCGCTGAGTTAATGTCGATAGACGTTAACGCTTCCGTTGGGTCAATTACAATTGAGCCACCTGAAGGTAAGCGAACTTCACGTTGGAACGCTGATTCGATTTGAGTTTCAATTTGGTAATGATTGAATAAAGGCACATCACCTTGATACAATTTAATACGGTCGATAAAATCGGGACGTATTAATTTGATGCGGTTCTTTGCTTCTTCAAATGCTTTTGGATGGTCGATAAGAATTTCACCGATATCACGGCGAAGATAATCACGAATAGCACGTGCAATTACGTTACTTTCTTGATGAATTAAGAAGGTACCTTGGCGGTCTTTCGCACTATCTTGGATTGCTCCCCAATGGTTTAAAAGTACTTTAAGATCCCACTCTAGTTCTTCTGCCGATTTACCAACACCAGCAGTACGAACAATCAGTCCCATGCCTTCTGGTAATTCTAATGTAGACAGTGCAGATTTTAGTTCAGTACGCTCATCACCTTCAATGCGACGAGAAATACCACCGGCGCGAGGGTTGTTTGGCATAAGAACAAGGTAACTACCAGCTAAACTAACGAATGTCGTTAATGCTGCACCTTTATTGCCACGTTCTTCTTTTTCAATCTGTACAATAACTTCAGTGCCTTCAGCAACAACATCCTTGATACTTGGACGTCCGCGTTGCTTACCTGAACCTGGCTTGAAGTAAGTGCGAGAGATTTCTTTAAGAGGAAGGAAACCGTGACGGTCTGCACCATAATCAACAAAAGCAGCTTCTAAACTAGGTTCTACACGAGTAATTTTACCTTTGTAGATGTTAGCTTTCTTTTGTTCGTGACCTGGGCTTTCTATATCTAAATCGTAAAGGCGTTGGCCATCTACTAGCGCAACGCGCAACTCTTCTTTTTGAGTTGCATTAATTAACATTCTTTTCATTTTTTTATGACTTATAATTTAATTTTCATGCTTGGATAAATTAGTTAGACGTACATCAGGCCTTGTGTCTGTAAGATAATCAACCTCTCGGCTGTTTAAATTAAGGCGCTATCAGATGCTCTAATATGTGATCAAGTGTCTTACGATTATTTCTGCACTTATTAGATTCCATCAATAACTAACGTGTATAATTGCAATCGAAAGGTGTCTTATATAGAAGTTGATATTGTGGGAGGTGGTATCCTACTGGATAAATGAAACTCCCTATCAACGTACACCTTATATACAAAATGTATGCTAAAAACCCGCAGCAAGAATAACGACATCCTGGTTATTCTGTATTTATTGATATAAATAAATGATTATTTACCTCAATAGCAGATATACTAAAGCCATTATCACTCTTGGCTGTATTTTTTTAGCAGTACAGAGGGTATTATCCCACTGCCTGTATTAATATAGCAAGATAACTTTCCATTCAATTTAGAAATATGTTTCAAATTGATACCTAAACGCATTTGAGTTAGACAATAAAATAATTATGACTGATAAAATTTCACCTAAAGTAGAATTTGTAACTATTACTGAAGATTATCAAGGCCAGCGCATTGATAACTTTTTACGCACTAAATTAAAAGGTGTGCCAAAAAGTATGATTTACCGCATCATTCGTAAAGGTGAGGTGAGAGTTAACAAAGGAAGAATCAAGCCAGAGTATAAACTGCAGCCAAATGATATTGTACGTGTACCGCCAGTGCGAGTTTCTGAAACTGAAGCTATTTCACCATCAGCAAATTTAGATTCTGTGCGTGCACTAGAAACACAAATCATTTATGAAGATAACTACTTAATTGTTATCAATAAGCCATCGGGCATGGCTGTTCATGGTGGTAGTGGATTAAGTTTTGGTCTTATCGAAGGTTTACGTGCTATTCGTCCTGACAGTAAGTTCTTAGAATTGGTACACCGCCTAGATCGCGATACATCTGGCTGTTTACTTGTTGCTAAAAAACGTAGCACACTAAAAGCATTACATGAGCAACTACGCCTAAAAACAATGCGTAAAGATTATCAAGCACTTGTTGCTGGTGCATGGCCACGTAGTACTCGAGTTGTAAATGCACCGCTATTAAAGAACACAGTAAGTTCAGGTGAACGACTTGTACGTGTTGACGACGAAGGTAAGCAATCTCAGACTCGTTTCAGCATCATACAACGTTATGAAAATGGCACGCTAGTTCAAGCAAGTCCTATTACAGGTCGTACGCATCAGATCCGTGTTCACGCGTTACATGCTGGTCATCCTATTGCTTGTGATGATAAATATGGCGATACAGGGTTTACGAAGCACATGAATGGCTTAGGCTTGAAGCGCTTATTCTTACATGCAGCACGCCTGCAATTTTTCAACCCTGGCACAGAAGAAACACAAGAAGTTGAAGCGCCATTAGATATGGCACTTGTTAGAGCGCTAGAAAAAATGAAAAAGTGCTAAATATAAACACACATTAATATGTGTTAATAGCTTCGCTAAACCAACAAAGCCAGTATCAGCGATACTGGCTTTGTTGTATCCGACGTAGAAATTTTAATTTGACTTTAATTCGATAATACGTCGTAACCTTGTTCTTGTAGAATGGCCACTAAACTAATCAGTGGTAATCCGATCAAGGTATTTGGGTCCTTACCTTCTAATTTCGAAAATAATGCAATACCAAGTCCTTCACACATAAAACTGCCTGCGCAATTATACGGTTTTTCAGTTTCAAGATAGTAACGGATCTGGCTGCTTGTTAGTGCTCTAAAATGGACAACGAACTCTTCAACTATCGTATCAGTACGATCTGTGCATTGATTTACAACAGAAAGACCTGTGTAAAAAGTTATATTTTGTGCAGAAACGGCAGATAATTGTGCAAAAGCTGTTTCAAAATCACCTGGTTTACCTATTATTTCGTTATTAATGACACAAACCTGATCCGATCCGATAGATATTGAGTTACTATACTCCCGACTGGCAGATTGAGCTTTTTCTAGTGCTAGGCGTGATACAAGCATTTGAGCCGTTTCGTTTGGTTTGACGGTTTCATCAACTCTCGGGTTGAAGGTATCGAAAGGGCAGTTTAGTTTTTCTAAAATCTGTTTACGAAACGGTGATGTTGAAGCAAGGATTAGTTTAGGTTTCATGGTTTATCTATCATCAATTATTTAATTATTTAATTATTTGATGATTTTAACGCCAAAAAACCTATTTTTGTAGGTAAATGTGATTTTTTTTCATTTTCCTTTTGACTCTAACATGATGAATCTATATTATCCGCAACCTATGAAAAAGGTAAAACTACCAGTAACTGTTGATCCTTATCGTACTGCTCAACAAAGATTGGACTTTAACACTAGTGTTGAAGCTCGTCTGTTGAAACGTATTACGGATGCAACGGCAGGTGAACCAAGTGATGCTGAGGTATCAATTTCGTTTAGCAAAGACAATCAAGGTCTTATAGTGATACAGGGTAGCGTATCGCTAACCGTTAACCTTGAATGTCAGCGCTGTGGCGGGATATTTACGCAAGCTTGTGAAACCGAATTTAGATATAGTCCTGTGAAAAATGATTCACAGGTCGACGATCTGCCAGATGCTTATGAGCCCATTGAATTGGACGCAAATGGCGAAATCAATCCGATTTCATTCATTGAAGATGAAGTGATTATCAATTTACCGCTTGTTGCTTTGCACCAAGAGGAAGATTGTTCAGTGAATCCAAATGATATGAGTTTCGGAGAAATCGAGCCTGCTGATGAGCAGCCCAACCCATTTGCAGCTTTATCTGAATTAAAGCGCAAGTAATCAGGAGTATAGGCCAATGGCTGTACAAAAAAGTAAAGTAACTCGCTCTCGCCGCGGTCAACGTCGTTCACATGACGCACTAACTGCAGCAGCTACAACTGTTGACGTGACTTCAGGTGAAACTCACCTACGTCACAACGTAACAGCTGATGGTTACTACAAAGGCGTTAAAGTAATTAACAAATAAGTTATTTACTTTGCCTAATCTAACCATTGCGTTAGATGCCATGGGGGGCGATTTCGGTCCCCATGTCACTATCCCCGCCGCAATTAATATACTGAAAAAGTATAAGAACCTTTCTATATACCTTGTCGGTAACGAAGCTGAAATAAATTCTTTATTACAGAATATCTCTACGTCTATCAGATCTCGTTTTACAATAATTCCTAGTCTCGATGATATACCCATGGACCTTGCTCCAGCATTAGCGCTGCGTAATTTTAAGCAATCCTCTATGCGTATGGCATTGAACCTTGTCCGTGAAGGCAAAGCACAAGCATGCGTGAGCGCGGGTAACACCGGCGCTCTGATGGTGCTTTCACGACACCTGCTTAAAGTATTGCCTTTTGTTGATCGACCTGCACTTGTTTCTACATTACCCTCTGTAACTAAGCAGCCTGTGTATATGCTCGATTTAGGTGTTAATGTGAGTTGTGATGCGGATGCATTGCTGCAATTTGCATTAATGGGCTCGGCGCTAGCTGAGCATGTTGGTAATATACCGAATCCTCGTGTTGCGTTACTTAATGTCGGCCAAGAAGACATTAAAGGTAATGACCTAGTCAAACATGCCGCTCAGTTACTTTCTAAACATCATAATTTAAACTATATTGGTTTTATTGAGGGTAACGATATCTTCTCTGGTAAAGCGGACGTCATCGTATGTGATGGATTTACTGGTAATGTTGCACTCAAGACAAGTGAAGGTGTTGTTGACCTGGTTATTTCACAGTTAACATCTGTATCAAATAACAACATATTTACTAAATTATTATCATTATTGGTCAAACCACTAATAATGAACAGTCTAAAGCGTTTGAAACCCGACCAGTATAACGGAGCAACTTTGTTAGGATTGCCGGGTATTGTAATTAAGAGTCATGGTAATGCTGAACAGGTTGCCTTTGAATTTGCAATTGAGCAGGCTGTAAAAGAAGTTGAAAGCGGTTTAGTAAATAAAATATCCGCTAGTCTTGATGTTATTGATTAAGGCCCAATTTTTATTATTTTATTTGCCTCTTCTCTTGAAAAATCCAATCGATATCCTCATATTACTTTTTAGTTAGATAAGTTCATTTTCAAATTGATACATGAATCTTTGTTAATTTTTTATAGGTAATTTATGTCAAAGTATGCAGTAGTATTCCCAGGTCAAGGTTCACAAACAATAGGTATGCTTGCAGATCTTGCTGAAGACCATTTGGTTGTAGAGCAAACGTTTGCTCAAGCAAGTGAAATGCTTGGTTATGATCTATGGGATTTAGTGCAAAATGGAACAGTTGAAGAATTAAGCCAAACTCATATTACGCAACCTGCATTATTGGCTACCTCTGTTGCATTGTGGCGCATAGCCGCCGCGAAAGAAGATTTTAAACCTGCATTAGTTGCTGGTCATAGCCTCGGTGAATACTCAGCACTTGTTTGTGCTGGTGTGATTAAATTCGAAGATGCAATTGCGCTTGTTGAATTACGTGGCCAGTTAATGCAGCAAGCTGTACCTCAGGGTATTGGCGCAATGGCTGCTGTTATTGGTCTCGATAACGATGCAATTATTGCAGCTTGTGCAACAGCGGCTGAAGATGAAGTCGTATCAGCTGTTAACTTTAATTCACCTGGTCAGGTTGTTATTGCGGGTAATAAAGCGGCAGTAGCACGTGCATCTGAATTATGTGTAGAGGCGGGCGCTCGACGTGTTATGCCGTTACCAGTAAGCGTACCTTCGCATTGTTCGCTGATGAAGCCAGCTGCTGATGAATTAAAATTAGCACTAGAAAAAGTTACATTTAATACGCCTGTCATCAAATTAATCAATAATGTTGATGTCGCGGCACCGGTCGATGCAGAAAGTATTAAAGATGCGCTTGTTCGTCAACTATACATGCCAGTACGCTGGACTGAAGTGATTGAAACAATGGCACAACAAGAAATTACAGCACTATACGAATTCGGTCCTGGTAAAGTATTAACAGGCCTTGTAAAACGTATTGATAAAACGATCAAAGGTAGTGCAGTGAACAATCAAGCAACTATTGCTGATTTTGTATAATATTAGGAATAAATAAATGAGTTTTTCAGATAAGACAGTACTTGTTACAGGCGCAAGCCGTGGTATTGGCCGTGCAATCGCGGAACATTTTGCTAAATTAGGTGCCAAAGTAATCGGTACTGCAACATCTGCGCAAGGTGCTGAACGCATTGGCGCATATTTAGGTGATGCAGGTTTTGGCTTAGAACTTAACGTGACAAGCCAAGATTCAGTTGATGCACTTTATGCAGAGATCAAAACGCAAGTTGGTCACATCGATATTCTAGTGAATAACGCTGGTATTACAGCAGATAACATCTTCTTACGCATGAAAGAAGATGAATGGTGTAATGTTATCGATACTAACTTGACCTCATTATACCGTTTATGTAAGCCTTGCTTACGTGGCATGATGAAGCAACGCCATGGCCGTATTATTAATATTGGTTCTGTTGTTGGTACAACTGGTAATGGTGGCCAAGCGAACTATGCAGCGGCTAAATCAGGCTTATTAGGTTTTACTAAGTCGCTTGCAAGTGAAGTCGCGTCTCGCGGTATCACTGTTAATGCAGTTGCACCTGGTTTTATTGAAACAGATATGACAGCTGAATTAACAGAAGAACAAAAACAAACAATTTTAGCTCAAGTACCAACCAGTCGTCTTGGTAGTACTACTGAGATAGCTGAAACAGTTGGATTTTTAGCATCTGATGGTGCAAGCTATATTACGGGTGAAACCATCCATGTAAATGGCGGCATGTACATGGCTTAGCCATTTATATTTGATTTTGTTTGTAAATTTGCGATCTTTTTCACCAATCGTGGTTTGACCACCGAGTAAAGGCTTGCAAGTTTATGAGTAATCAATAAACTACTAATCAAAGCATTATATATTTTTCAAAGGAAAGTAAAAATGAGTAACTTCGAAGAACGCGTAAAAAAAATCATTATCGAACAACTTGGTGTTAAAGAAGAAGAAGTTAAAAACGAAGCTTCTTTTGTTGATGACCTAGGTGCAGATTCTCTAGATACAGTTGAACTTGTTATGGCTCTAGAAGAAGAATTCGATACTGATATCCCTGATGATGAAGCAGAGAAAATCACTACTGTTCAAGCTGCAATCGACTACGTTGTTTCTAGCGCTGAATAATTCAGCTGATTAGTTCTCTCTGAGAAAGAATCAATTAAAATGATTATCATAATCATTTTATAAATGTTAAAGCGGTCGCAAGACCGCTTTTTTTTTGCCTATTTTGGAGAACAAGTGTGGCTAATAATAGAAGAGTTGTAATTACAGGATTAGGAATTGTTTCACCGGTTGGCAACACAGTTGCAGCAGCATGGGAATCAATTAAATCTGGTATCAGCGGCATTGAAAATATTGAGCACTTTGATACCACTAATTTTTCCACAAAGTTTGCTGGCTTAGTTAATGACTTTGACGCAGAATCTGTAGGAATCAACCGCAAAGACTGCCGTAAAATGGATTTATTCATTCAGTATGGTATTGCAGCCGCAGAGCAAGCGTTAACAGACTCTGGTTTAGAAATCACTGAACAGAATGCAACACGTATTGGTACAGCTATCGGCTCTGGTATCGGTGGTTTAGGTCTTATCGAACAAAACGTACATAGTTTTGTCAAAGGTGGCGCGCGTAAAGTCAGCCCGTTCTTTGTACCATCAACAATTGTTAATATGATTGCTGGCCACGTCTCTATTCGAAATAATCTCAAAGGCCCAAATATTGCCATTGCGACAGCATGTACTTCTGGTACGCACTGTATTGGCCAATCTGCGCGTATGATCGCATATGGTGATGCAGATGTGATGGTTGCCGGTGGTGCTGAAAAAGCCTCTACTGAAATGGGAATGGCTGGTTTTGGTTCCGCTAAAGCGCTTTCAACTCGCAATGACGATCCACAGAAAGCAAGTCGACCTTGGGACAAAGACCGCGATGGTTTTGTACTGGGTGATGGCGCTGGTATATTAGTGATGGAAGAATATGAGCACGCCGTTGCTCGTGGCGCAACTATCTATGCTGAATTAGCTGGTTTTGGTATGAGTGGTGATGCATTTCACATGACGTCACCGCCTGAAGATGGTGCAGGCGCTGCATTATCAATGAGTAATGCGATTGCTGATGCGGGTATTACTGCAGATAAAGTAGGCTATGTGAATGCCCATGGCACATCAACACCTGCAGGTGATAAAGCTGAAACCGCTGCTGTGAAATCTGTATTTGGTGAGCACGCTTATACACTTGCTGTTAGCTCAACAAAATCAATGACCGGTCATCTATTAGGTGCTGCTGGTGCAATTGAAGCTATCTTTACGATTCTAGCATTGAAAGATCAAGTATTACCGCCAACAATTAACTTGGAAAACCCGAGCGAAGGTTGTGATCTTGATTATGTAACTGATGGTGCTCGCGCTGTGAATATGGAATATGCACTATCCAATTCATTTGGTTTTGGCGGTACTAACGGTTCTCTGCTATTTAAAAAAGCGGACTAAAATACCAAAGAGATAACGTAGGGAACTTTATTTTTTATTTTGCGATGGCTAACGTGAAAAATAAATGTTTTTTGCTATTTGATATATACATGTAAGGTGATTAAACACACCTTACATGTATCAAACAATTTTTCATTGGTGTAAAATGTGCGTTGAATTTAATTTACGCATCGAGCTATGAAAAAAATAATTACTGCTGTTTCCTTATTGTTTACCATTCTACTTATTGCATGCGTACTTTTTTATTCACGCTATCAATCCTTTATTTCTGTTGATCGTGTTCAATCCGATCATATTTTAACTGTTGCTTCAGGTGACACTGCCCAATCAATTGCTAACAGCATGATTGCAGTACCAGATATGGAATCTAAAGTATTCTTACGTTTATTTTTCAAGCAAAATCCAAGTATCACCAATATCAAGCTTGGCTCTTATAAAGTCACAGCAGGCTGGGACTTTAAAACATTATTCGAACACCTTGTTTCTGGTGATGAATTTCAGCATAAGATCACCTTTATCGAAGGTTCTACGTTTAAAGAGTGGCGTCAGCAATTATCGCAGGCTAAGGGTATTATTGATGATACCGCGGGTTTATCTGAACCAGAGATAGCCCAGCTATTAAACATCGATAATCCAAAACTCGAAGGACTGATGCTTCCTGAAACTTATTTCTATCCTGAAGGTACCCTAGTTTCAGCCTTGTACCGAAAGTCACACAAAAAGCTACAAGCTTATTTAGACGCAGCATGGCAATCAAGAGACAAAAACTTACCACTTAAGAATGCTTATGAAGCATTGATCCTTGCCTCTATTATTGAAAAAGAAACGGGTTTAGAAAGTGAAAGAACGACAGTCGGTTCTGTGTTTATCAACCGTTTGAATAAGCGTATGCGCCTGCAAACAGACCCAACGGTTATTTATGGAATGGGGGATGATTATAAAGGCAATATTCGCCGTAAACATCTACGTCAAAAAACGGCTTACAACACCTACGTGATTAAGCGATTGCCACCAACACCGATAGCAATGGTCGGTAAAACATCGATTGATGCGGCATTACACCCAGCAACAACAAATTATTTGTACTTTGTTGCCAGCGGTGATGGCGGGCACTATTTTTCCAAGAATTTAAAAGAACACAATCGTGCTGTTCGTAAATACATTTTAAAGAAATAAATTGAAGAGAGTCATTGTGCAAGCAAAATTTTTAGTAATCGAAGGCCTTGAAGGCGCAGGTAAAAGTACCGCAGTTAGCACTGTTATTGGTTGGCTTGCAGAGCAGGGGATCAGTGATGTGATCACGACTCGTGAACCTGGCGGCACAAAATTGGCCGAGAAGATGCGTGCCATAGTTAAAGACGTAGATACCGAAGAACCTTTGACTGAATCTGCTGAGTTAATGTTAATGTATGCAGCACGCGCTCAATTAGTGGAAAATGTTATTAAACCTGCACTAGCAAAAGGCCAGTGGGTAGTCGGCGACCGCCACGATCTGTCTTCTATTGCTTATCAAGGCGGTGGTCGCGGTTTTGACATTAGTGTATTGAATACGTTACGCCAAGTAGCTATTGGTGATTTTAAGCCTGATGTGACGTTATTATTAGATATCGATCCTGCTATTGGTTTGCAGCGTGCAAAAGTACGTGGCGAGTTAGATCGTATTGAATTAGAGCAATTGTCTTTCTTCCAACGTATTGGTGCTAAATATAACGAACTTGCAGCAGCAGATGACACTATTTATAGCGTTGATGCTGGCCAGGATATTGATAATGTTCAATTGCAGATCCGTGATGTACTTGCTGCAAACGTTGTTTTCCATAACAGAAATGTTGATTAATTAGATGTTATATCCTTGGTTATTACCACATTGGGAAAAACAGCAAGCGCAAATGACTGCGGGTCGTTTGCATCATGCTCTGTTTGTTACTAGCCCGAACGGTATGGGTAAACTGTCTTACGCACAAACGCTTTCCCAAACATTACTTTGTAAAGAACCTATCGGTTGGGAACCTTGTCACCATTGCCACCCTTGTCAGTTGTTCGAGACCAGTGTGCATCCTGATTATTACTTGGTTGCCACAGAGCCGGGTAAAGTGATTGGCGTTGATCAAATACGAAATATAAGTCAGAAGTTAAATGAGCACTCACAGCTTGGCGGCAATAAAGTGGTGATCATCGAGCATGCTGAAAGCTTTAATCTTGCGTCAGCAAATGCCTTGCTAAAAACCTTAGAAGAGCCAAGTGATGGCAGTTATATCATTTTGCTTGCTGAGAATAAGTCTCAGGTGTTGCCAACCATTTACAGTCGGTGTCAGAAATTACATCTGCCTGCACCAGCTGAGCAAGATACATTAACTTGGCTGCAACAGCAGTTCCCGATTGAAAGTCCCACGTTGACTTCGATCCGGATTAATCATGGTGCACCTTTACACGCGTTAAGTTATTTAAACAACGGCGATGATGATTTACGTAAAGATATATTTTCTAATATCACCTTGTTAACGCAACAGCCAGCGGCTATTACACGTTTATGTGAAATTATTTCAGACCGAACATTAGAAAAATTATCTTGGTTACAATTTATTTTATTGGATTTACAGAAAGTGGCTCGAGGAGTGAGTATTGATTACATTGTTAATACTGACCAACTAGAATGGTTAACTCATTTTTCAACTCAGTTATCACAAGATAAAATTACTCAACTACAATCAGAATTAACAGATCTTCGTCAGTTGTTATTGCAAAATAATAATTTAACTGCTGAAACATTAGTGCTGTCCTTTTTGATTAAACTTAAAAGATTTATAAATTAATATGCTAGTAGATTCTCATTGCCATTTAGATGGTCTAAATTACGATACCATTCATACCGATCTTGCGGATGTTGTTAACAAAGCAACAGAGCGCGGTGTTTCACATTTATTAAGTGTGTCAGTCACATTACCGCGCTTTAAAACCATGATCGAATTGATTACTGATTTTGATAATATCCATGCATCTTGTGGTGTACATCCACTGAACCTTGAAGATGAATACGAAAAGTCGGAATTATTAGCACTAGCAAGTAATGACAAGGTTGTGGCGATCGGTGAAACGGGTTTAGATTACTTCTATTCACCTGAAAACAAAGATATCCAACAAGCATCATTCCGTAATCATATTCAAGTAGCGATTGAATTGAAAAAACCACTGATTATCCATACCCGTGGTGCTGTTGATGACACTATCCGCATCTTAAAAGAAGAGGGTGCAGAAAAAATTGGTGGTGTTATCCATTGTTTCACTGAATCTGACGCGATGGCAGCAGCTGTATTGGAAATGGGCTTCTATATTTCAATATCAGGTATTGTGACGTTTAAATCAGCAAAAGATTTACAGGCAGTGGTAAAAACAATTCCAGCGGATCGATTACTCGTTGAAACTGACTCTCCGTACCTCGCGCCGGTACCATACCGTGGTAAAGAGAACCAACCTGCGTATGTACGCGCTGTCGCCGAGTTTGTTGCTGACCTGCGTGGTGTAAGCTTTGCTGAACTAGCAGAAACAACAACAGAGAACTACTTTAAGCTGTTTAACGCTAAAAAGTAATTTCGACTTGATATTGAAACCATGCTCAAATCTTGAAGAAGATGTTGAGTGTGGTATTATCTGCGCAAATTATCAGTACAATGTTGATCAATGACCTGTACAACGTTGATAAATTACCAGTAAGGCCTCGATATTCGTCTGACGAGTTATCGAATTAATCATTATTTGGAGGCATTTTGGCCCATCTAGTTACCTATACGTATAAAAAACAAGATAAGAAAATTCCATTTTCATATAGACAGTTCCACCATATCTATGAAGCGGCAGCTGCAGAAGAAGGCATCGACCTAACGCAATATTTGATAATGGAAAAACAAGTTGAAGATGTATCGAAAGGTACGAAAGCCGTAAGAGAGTTCCGTAAAAATCATTTTACTAAACTAGGCTTTACTAACGTATGGTTTATTAAAGACGGTATTGAAGAATAACGAATAAATGATAACTTTGTGGTCAACGGATTTGGCCACAGCATTCTATCTACTTATCAATCCAAGCCATTGCACATCCTTATTTTTAACAAACACGTTATGTTGTGATCTAACTCGACATTCATGCCTCTAAAGAACACTTACCCTTGAGAAAGACAAATAGTGCGAGTGTATTCGCTGCTTAAACGTGCTAAATAAAGATTATAAAAAAGGCCACATCACTGATTTAGTGCTGTGGCCTTCACATTTTTAATTATTATTTTGTGCGTGACGTTTTACGTTTGTTCCATGCGTTGATTATCTTCCAACGCCATAGCCAGCGGATACTAAAATAACCAAGAATGGAAAAGAATGTACCACAGACAAAGCAGCCCAGTAGAAATGCAGGACCATATAACGATATAGCCTGTATCAACCATTCCATTGTTAATTCAAAGGAGAATGGATGCACAGGGACTTGTAATATCCACGCGCCTAAGACATAGGTGCCATAAAACATCGGTGGCATAGTCACAGGGTTAGATAGCCATACAAGGGCGACAGAGAGCGGTAAGTTAACACGAAATAAAATTGCAAAACCAGCAGCTAACAACATCTGGAAAGGTACGGGTACAAAGGCCATAAATAGACCAACAGCAAAAGCACCTGCAGCAGAACGGCGATTTAAGTGCCAAAGATTTGCATTGTGCAGTAAATCACCAAAGATTTTAAGATGCTTATGTTCTTTGATTGACTCAGGGTCTGGGAGATATTTTTTAATTAAATTCTTAGGCATAATTCTAATCAAATGTCAGGGGTGATGGATGCCCTTTAAGGCCATACTACTTTCCATTACCATATTAATAAGTATGTTCTTTATTGATATCGAACGTATTGAATATATTACGATAATGACAGTCGCTGCCTTTATCATTTTTTACTTGAAGATAACACCTATATTAGTATTGCTGTTTATTACTCTGTCTTGGTCTGTAATATATAAAAATAACGTCATAAATGAAGCAAATATGTTACTGCTTAATACAAAGTGGCAATACAAAGAATCATCAAAAAGAGTAGTTGAAGACAATATCATAACAGCCGAACTAATAACATTAGTAAATAATAAAAATCGCCTTTCGTTTGATGTAAACGTGATTGACATTGATGGTCAAGAAACACCTTATTTTCAACCTAGACTTAGATTAAAGTGGCTAAATCCAGAATATCACTACGAAGGGGATTTAGGCATTGGCCAGGTATGGCGATTTAAAGTTCATCTCATTGACAGTGAAGCCTCGGGATTATTAGCAGGTCATATTCGCTATACAGGGTTTATTGATAAAGGCGAAATAATTAACTCTAAGTTTAGTTTACGCGGGGAGTTGTACCAAGTATTTAAATCAGTCTTACCAGCCAACAGTAATCCTATGTTGTATGCGTTAAGTTTTGGTGACAGGAGTTACATTGGTAATGAATTATGGACGCAGTTTAAATTATTAGGGATTGGTCATCTCGTCGCTATATCTGGTTTGCATATTGGGCTTATATTTGGTTTTTGCTATGCCTGTATACTGCGATTGTTGAGATTATTTAATCAGCCTTATCAATTGTTCATCACTTTAGCATTTAGTTTATGTGTATCTCTCTTTTATGCATGGATAGCTGGCTTCTCGTTACCAGCGTTAAGGGCTATCATTTTATTGAGCGTTCATTGCCTTTATCGACTGCAATACTACAAAATAACGCTAGTACAGTTGTTTTCTATCATGCTTTTCGTTACTTTAATTGTCGATCCGTTGGCGGTATTCTCGGTCGGATTTTGGTTATCCTTTTCAGCTATGGCTGCTGTTTTTATACTAGTTTGGCTAAACCAACGACAGAACTCCATTGATGAATCGAGTGCACTTGATAAACAGGGCAATGTTATTAAGTGCTGGTATCGCATTAAGTTGGCGGTAAAGGCGGTTATCAGCAAGCTCGTGTACCTCTGTCATAGCCAAGTATTATTGACATTATTCATGTTGCCGATGCAACTGTCTGTGTTTTCGGGCGTTAGCTTAATCTCTGTCATCATCAACTTGATTTTCATTCCTGTTTTTAGTGTTCTTGTATTACCAGTGCTGTTGATAGCCGTACTCTTAGTCGGAATAGTGCCGAAGGTTAGCGGTATATTACTCATTATTGTGAATGATGTTTTAAATAGCATTGAAGCTATTTGGGCGAGGGTGACTGTGTATGATGGTATTTGGATCGAGCAAGAGCAATTAATTAGTGGGGTATATCCCAATGCTCCAGTACTTATCTTTATTTTATTTATGATGGGTTTTATTTTTAAGCCAATGCGCGTTACATTTCACTCTTTGTGTCTGTTATTATTACCATTACTGTTTATCGCTATTTGAGTTCAGTTAGGATTATGTATGAATAATATTATTAAAGCGGGTCTGTTGGCTGCGTTCTTGTTTCCTGGTGCAGCTCATTGGTGGTTAAAGAAATATATACTGGCAGGTGTCTTTGCTATTGCTGCCGCCGTACCGCTCTATGTGATTATGGATGTCACGATGACACAAACACAATTAGTCATCGATAAGGTGTTGCAGTCTGGCGGACCGATTGATTTACTGAGTATAAATACATTGGTGACACAACAGATGGCAAGTCTTGACACTCAAGGCGTTTACTATGCCACTGTTATGCTGCTTTGTGTCTGGTTAGTTAATATATTCGACGCAATTAGACTAGCAAGAAAGCGCGAGCATTAAGCATAAATTGCTGATAATGCTTGATCTAACGTATCATACTTAAATTTAAAACCTGAATCTATTAGGTGTGTTGGTATGACACGTTGTCCATAAATAATCAGGTCTGCACGCTCACCGAGTAATAAACGTAACACTAATGTTGGCGTTGTTAATCGTGCCTTTTTATTAAAGCAAGCAGCTAATTTAGTTGAAAATTCACGGTTAGTAACAGCATTTGGTGCTGTAAGATTAAATGTGCCAGAGAGCGATTTACTTTGTAATAAATAATTGATGGCTGAGACCATATCATCGATATGTATCCAGGACATGTACTGTTTGCCTTGCCCGATAGGGCCACCAAGTCCAAATTTAAAAGGTAAGGCCATTTTTTGTAAAGCGCCTTTATCTTTCGCTAATACAATCCCGGTTCTCATGATCGCTGTTCGGGTTAATGGGCAAGCTGTTCGGGCTATTTTTTCCCAATTTTCGCACAAGTGACTAGAGTATTCAGGATGGTATTTTGGGTGTTGTTCATCAATAGCCTGGTCACCTTGACGGCCGTAAATACCAATAGCTGATCCACTGATAAAGACCTCTGGCGTTATTTTCTTAGTTGATATTAAATCAACCAGTTGCTGGGTCATCTCCCAACGACTCGATTCCAGAACATGTTTGTGTTTATCACTCCACATTTTATCCATAATAGGCGAACCAGCTAGGTTGATGACTGCATCGACATGGAGTTCACTTGGTAATTCGTGGAGTTGGCTGATGAATTTGATATTGTGACTCGGTATATGTGCAAATGTACGTTTGGCGGTACTGATATTACGAGTTAACACAGTAAAATCATAATCAGACTGGAAGGTATTAATAAATGCTTGGCCGATGAAGCCGGTGCCTCCCGTAATTAGTATATGCATATAGGCTACTCAGTAAGTTATGTATCTTATAGTGTAGGCCATTTGAGTTTTTTATATAATACAGAATCGGGTTTTTTAAACAAAAAAGCAAGTTAGCGTATATCACTAACTTACTTTCAAATGAAGTCATTAATGAAGATCTTGTGAAGACCTTAATGGCTAGCAATCATTCACTGTTAACGCGCGGTGCAGAATAGCAGTACACGTTTTTTCGCTTCTTTGATAAGTTTACATTGTGGTAAACTCTTGATTAGAAACTCCGTTTCGTTTGATCTACGCGTAACAAAATAGGTATCTTTAGTGATATCTTGTACTGCAACTTCGAGTTTTATTTTACGTTCAACAGCGAAGCCTCGAGAATAAAATTGAGCTGAAAATGGTCGTTTGTCTATATAGATTAGCTCGCTATTCTGGGCTTGTTCTGACCAAGCTTGCATCAAGCCTTTTTCAGACTGTTTACTGGTTACTTCAGTGCGTAATAAGATAGCAATAATCAAAATTAACACTGGTGCAATAAAACCTGTTTTATATACTTTACTCGATAATGGGTTATTACGCTGGTAAGTCACCATCAATAAAGCAAACGCCGGTAAACAAGGCATTACATAACTTGAAAGAATGTTGCCACTAAATGTAAATAATAATAATGGTGCTAATAACCAGGCCCACAAAAAACTCGTATAATTAAGCTCAATTGTATCGTCTTCCTCTTGTTGTATTCGTGTTTCACGTTTCGTTTTTATGGTTATCTGTAAACTTTTAACCCATTGGTAAATAAATATAGGTGTCCAAGGTAGGGCTGAAATAATAGCAAATACCCAGATAGTTCCTTTCATCTCTTTGTGTGCAGTACCGTATAAATCACCTTGCCAACCGCTCACGAGGAAACGTTTGATATGCTCACCAACGATAAAGTAGTTAAGAAAACCCGGAGTGGAATACTCTGCGATGATATACCAAGGTAAGCTGGTTGCAAGAAACAGCGGAATACCGGTTTTCCACGGTAAACTACGGAACATAGTCATCCACGTTTTGTTAAACAGCGCCCAGATGAATAAGCTAATGCCAATCAAAACTAATGCGAGGGGCCCCTTGGCTAGCATACCTATTGTTAGACCAATAAAAAATAGGTGTCCCCATAAGGCAGACTTATTTTTATAGTTAAGCCAAAATGCGGCCATGCTAAGGGTAACGCCTAACGTGAGCGCAGTGTCAGTCATGACGGCACCTGTTACGACAATAAAGGTCGCTGTTGTTGCTAGGATAGCTGTGGCTAACCAGGCCTCTTGCTTTCGTTCTGAACTGAGTCGTGATGGCAAAATGTTATAAGCCAGTAAGCCAACAATGGATAATATTAATCCACCTGTGAGTAGGTGTGGGATCCGCACTGCAAACTCGTTTAATCCAAATATTGAAATGCCCGCCGCGCTCATCCACGTGAATAGGGGGGGCTTACCCCAAAACGGGACGTTGTAATCGAACATTGGCGTGATCCAGTTACCGGTTTCTGCCATGATCCTCGCCATTTCACCATACCGTGCCTCGGTCGTGTCCATGAGCGGGAAAAAGCCAAGGGTAAATAATCTGATTGCGATTGCTGTCACCACCAAGGTGATGGCTATTTTGGTTAAAGATAAGTGGTTTACTACTTTAGACATGTGAAGACTAGCCTTGTTTAAAATTTGTGTTATGTGCTTGATGAATATTCTGCTTTTAGCGTCCACGATTTTCACGTTGAGCATGTACCGAATTATTTGAGTTGAGGTTTACTGTTGGCGCAGTGCAGCTTTCATTCATGACGATAAAGTTAGGGCGTTGTTTTGATTCGATAAATAAACGGCCCACATACTCACCCATTAAGCCGATGGATAGAAGCTGTATACCGCCAAGTAATAGGACAACGGTCATTAATGACGGATAACCAGTAACGGGATCCCCCCAGAATAACGTCTTGCTGACAAGAAAAATGACCATTATTACTGATACTACAGAGGTCACCACACCTACAGCAGTAGCGATGCGTAAAGGTCGAATGCTAAAAGAAGTGATCCCTTCAAATGCAAGATGGATCAGTTTTGCGTAGTTCCATTTAGTGGTACCTGCTTGGCGGGCGTCACGATCAAATTGCAGTGTACAAGTATTAAATCCAGGCCATGAAAGCAGACCCTTCATAAAACGATTACGCTCCGGTAATGCGTTAATAACGTCAACGACCTTACGATCTAATAATCTAAAGTCTCCTACATTACGCGGCATCTCAATATCAGCTAAACGATTAATCACTTTATAAAATAGATGGGCTGTTGAACGTTTCAGCCAATTTTCACCATGACGTTGTTTACGTTGCATGTTAACGACATCATAGCCATTTTCCCATTCGCAGACCATCTGTGGGATTAATTCTGGTGGATCTTGTAAGTCTGCGTCGAGCAGAATAACAGCGCGAGCAGTTGTATTGATCATGCCTGCTGTCATCGCGGATTCTTTGCCAAAATTACGACTCAGTTTTATACAGCGTACAATATGATTATTGGCTGTGAAGTTGATTACTTGAGCCCATGAGCTATCACTGCTGCCGTCATCCACATAAATGATTTCGCATGGTTCAGATAATGTATCAAGTACAGCGACTACCCGTTGATGGCATTCGGTTAGTACTTCATCTTCATTGAAAAATGGAATGACGATAGACAATAAAGGCGTCGTTTTGGCTTTAAGGACATCGCGATGTTCTGTAATGGATGTAATACTGGCTGGCATATGAAAATTCCGAAGTGGATTCTAATATGCTCACTTTAGTAAAGAGCATGTGGAATAAATGTTTTCGACAAGTTTTTTACATTTTTACATTAATTCGACATGCTCTTTGGCATAATAAAGGCGTAATCAATTTATTGGGTTAAGCTATTATGAAAATATTGTTAGTCGAAGATCATCAAGATATAGCGGGGATCATTTTTGATTTTTTTGAAATCAAAGGTTACACCTTAGATTATGCACAAGATGGTGTTCATGGTTATGAACTTGCGAGTAATAACTATTATGATTTAATCATTTTAGATGTTCAAATGCCCCGAATGGATGGACTCACTGTCTGTCAAAAGTTAAGAGAGCAGGGCGATGACACGCCTATCTTAATGCTAACAGCACGAGATACTCGTGAAGATACTCTTGCAGGTTTTGATTGCGGTGCTGATGATTACCTTATTAAACCGTTTGATCTTGATATCCTTGGCGCTCGAATTCAAGCGCTACATCGCCGTCGTAGCGGTAAGAATGCAGCGAAAATCTTAACGTTTGAAGCGTTATCGCTCGATTTAAAAACGCATATCGCTTCTCGTAATGGTTGTAATTTTGAACTTAACCCTACTCAGTTTACGATCTTGAAATTGTTAATGATAAGAACACCTGAAATTGTCACTAAAAATGAAATAATCAATGCGATTTGGGGGGAAGATGAACCAGAAGGCGATATTCTTCGTAGCCATATTTACCAATTACGTAGCCAAGTGGACAAGCCATTTCAGCAGCACTATATTAAAACGCTATCAAAAATTGGCTATCAACTCGTTTCAGTAAATCGTTAAATTTAGGGTTCAATATGGCGAAGGTACGTTCGGCTAAACAGCTTACATTTATTTATTTTTCAATTGTCGCGTTTGTGATCATCTTGATCCACGGGACAGTACTTGATTCTACGTTAGAAAGTATTGAGAAATTAAGTATTCAGAATAGACTCTTGCTACAAAAAGAGTCTATTGTTGAAAAGTCAAAACTGAGCGACAACAACCGTTCATTTAAAATTGATGAGTTTACGACTGGCTATATTGATCGTGTGACCTTGCCTGACCTCGTGGATGAAAATATATTTTTGCCTATTGATGAAGCTATCGAGATCCAGCAAAGTAATTCTTTAGGTACCGAATTCTTTTTGATGAAACTCGCGACATCGGATAAACAAGACAAATTTATTTATGTTGTCCATAGTGATCCTGCGTTTGAATTAGGTGAAGAAGAGATCATGTGGACGCAATCATGGCAGTCGCTGACTTCATTAGTGCTTTTACTTATTGCGCTGCTTGTTGTTATGCGGATTTCTGAGCGCTTAACGGCTCCCATTTCAGTGTTTGCGAAACAAATTGCACGCCGGTCGCCAGATGATACCAGTGATATCGAGTTACCACCGGGTGTCGCGACTAAAGAGCTGCTTCAGCTTGTTGATAGTTATAATAAGAATCAACAACAGAAAAACGCGTTAATCGAACGAGAACGCGCTTTTAATCGGATGGCAAGTCATGAATTACGTACGCCACTCATGGTTATGAAGGGCGCTACGAATTTACTGAGCTACAGTAATGAACCTGAATTTATTCGAAAACAGCAAACGCGTTTACAAAGTGCAACAAATGAAATGAACGATTTTATAGAAGCATTGTTATCATTAACAAAATCAGAACAAGATTTAGAGTTATCTCAGCGGAAGTTAAATGAAGATGAAATAATGGCAATCGTTGATACCCATAGTGCTTTATTAAATACCAAACCTGTTGTTGTTAATATCGAGATAAAGCAGGAACTTGACATAATAATGCCCGAAGTTGCGTTCAAGCTATTATTGGGTAATTTATTAAAAAATGCGTTTAGGTGTACAGCGGTTGGCGAGGTTAATATTGTTGTTGATAGCCAATCAATCTCAGTGAACGACACGGGGTGTGGCCTTTATCATAAACAGCGAGGTGATGAGGGACATGGTTTAGGTTTGCTGATCACCAGAGATGTTTGCCGTAAATATAACTGGCAGTTTGAGCTGAAAAACAATGATGCTGGTGGCTGTAGCGCCATTATATCTCTGTAGAATGACTGACAATACTATATGTGCACCTGATTACTTGCTAAATACCCAGCGGTCTGCAAGCAAGTAATTAACGAGCATACCAAATATAATCCCCGGAATAATGGCGATGATCGCGGTATTACCGGTGAGTGATAGCCCGGTAACTAATAGCCAATAGCAAAGCAGGTTTGGGATTGCACCAACACAAGATGCACATAGAAATTTACTCCACTCTTGCATTAAGCTGGTATTTTCATGTTGATTTTTAAATGTGAAACTGCGATTTAATAGCCAATTACTGTTTACGGCAAAGAAAAATGCGAGTAATCGGGCGCTCAACAAAGGGAGGAATGTTGAGAATAATACCATTGCGAACAAATCGACGACAAAACCCATCCCGCCGACCATCGCAAATTTAACATACTTGTGATTCATATTATTGCTGACTATACGTTGTATAAATCATCAATGTAACATTTAGCTTGTAGAAAAAACGTGAATATAACAGTCTGTAAATGCCTTCATACAATCAGTAATATCTGCACTAATGAAGGTCTACAATAACAATCTATAACAGAAAATCTTCATAAATAGGATTGAACACTGTGGCACTATGAATTAATGCATGCGCAGTTAGCGCGGGAACGCCATATACTTCAGCTCTCACTTGATGACGCGTTTTGATTGTATCCAGTAAGATCGCAAAGTCACCATCACCAGAAAGCAGTACGACGGTATCGACTGACTCAGCAACTTGTAAGACATCGATCGTTATCCCTACATCCCAATCACCTTTGGCACTACCATCACTGCGCTGGATAAAAGGTTTTAGCTTCACATCAAAGCCAATATGTTTCAGAGCATCTTGAAATTTTCGTTGTTGGTCATCACCACGGTCAATGGCATAAGCGTAAGCCGTGACAACATCACCTTGTAGCAATAAATGTTGCCACAGTTTGCGATAATTAAACTGACGACCATAAGTCTGGCGAGTGGTGTAATAGATATTCTGTACGTCAACAAACACTGCTATTTTTTGCACAAGCTCCTCCGGTGTTCCATTATTGCTTTAAGTCGTGTATTTAAATGAGCTATTTATTCGCGTATTTGGCTAGATATTGGTCAAGCGCATTACCAAATGCTTGTTTATCTTTTGCTCCTAATGCAGCTGGGCCACCTGTCATTTCACCGCTTGCGCGCATCGTGTCCATAAAATCCCGTATATTAAGGCGCTGACGAATATTACTTAACGTGTACTTTTCACCACGAGATGTGATCACATGTGCGCCTTTTTCAATAACTTCGGCTGCTAATGGAATGTCAGAGGTAATAACCAGATCGTCTTTAGCGACTTTCAATACAATGTGATCATCGGCAACATCAAAGCCTGATGGTACTTGGGTCATTGAAATATATGGAGATGCTGGTACACGTATCCAATGGTTTGCGACTAATACCAAAGGTACTTTCACGCGAACCGCTGCGCGAAAGAGTATTTCTTTCATTGGGCCTGGGCAAGCATCAGCGTCAACCCATATTGTAATATTATTTTGCATAAAACCTTCAGGTTAAATTCGAGAGTGCCATTTTAGCGTATTAATAGATGAAAATGTTGTTCGTTGATATTTATTAGCCATACTTAATTTATATTTGTTGAGGGCTTGCTATGTTTAAAATGCGTTATTTTAGGGTTTCATCATCTAAACAATTATATCGTAATCGTTTGAAGCTTAAATTTAAACGAGCATTGATGTTCATTGCTTTCATCTATACTCACCAGGCCTTAGCTTTACCTGTAGATCATATTTCTATTGTGGGAGCTGATGAAAGGAAAAGTATCGATGAAACTATAAATGATCGTTATGCGCTTGTACATCATAGTAATAAACAACTGGATCATTTATTACCTGTGATTAATACGCAAGCAAGCGTGCCTATGTCTAAGCAAGAGCGGCAGTTTTCTAGTCGAGTGAGTTATTTAAATTGGCTTGCATCGCAGTACAGTTGGGATGAAATTAAATTATCACGACTATTACGTGTTGGTGATCGCAGCCCGAAAATTCATGAAATCCATTCGAGGTTGACGTTGTTGGGTGACAGCGAAACATCAATTCAACTATCAGATATATACAGTACTGATATTGCGATTTCAGTTCGTCACTTTCAACGTCGCCATGGTCTAGAGGCTGACGGTGTCATTGGACCTGCAACATTAAAATGGTTAAATGTTAACCCCAAGCGTAGAGCCACATTACTAACTGTTAATATGGGTAACAAAATGGATTACATGGCAGATCTAGGGCCGCGTTATCTTTTAGTTAACATCCCTGCATATGAATTATTGCTGAGTGATAATGGTGAGATAGCACTGCGATCACGTGTTATTGTTGGTAAACCAAAAAAACCGACGCCAATATTATCAAGTGAAATTAAAAGTATGGTGATTAATCCAAGCTGGCGTGTTCCCCGTAGTATTTTAGAAGACGATTTACTGCCTAAAGTAAGACTGAATGGTGACTTTATCAATCAGCGTAATTTTAATGTCTTTAATTATGAAAATAATAAGGTTGAAAGGACTGCTGCTGAATGGGAAGAGCTTGCTGGTGGGTTATTCCCATATCGACTCGAACAAATGCCAGGTGCAAATAATGCGCTTGGTCGCTATAAATTTTATTTCCCCAATAATTTTAGTGTTTACCTTCATGACACAACTAACCCTAAACTATTTAGCCATACTAACCGTGCATTGTCTTCTGGCTGTATTCGTATTGAAAAAGTTGATGAACTGGCCGATTGGGTCGCTAACAGTCTTGTTGATAATAAGTCGTTGTGGACACGATTAAAAATTTCTAGGAATACGACTAAATGGTTTCCTTTAAACGATGTATTACCTGTCCATTTGGTATATTGGACGGCATGGATGGATGACAGTGGTTTAAGCCAATATCGTGATGACATATATGCTTTACAGCGATAAAGCTTGATTTGAGAGCAATTAGAAACTATATTCCACTTTTGTTGTGTGAAAATCAACCAGTGGTGATGTGTGTCAATAGTAAGTTCAACACGAAGAAAAGTGATATTAGGTCTTGGCGGCTTAGCGGCGTATTCAGTTTCGCCAATCAAAGTTCAGGCAGGTCAGGCTATTCAGGGTAAAAGAAATTTAGAGTTTTACAATATTCATACTCGAGAACGTGCTCAGGGTCATTACTGGGTAGACGGTATATACCAAGAAAATACACTCAATGATTTTAGCCATTTATTACGTGATCATAGAGAAAATTTATCCGCACCAATGGATAAGCGCTTATATGAATTGCTTTACCAATTAAACAAGACACTCAATATTTCAGAAGAGTTCCATGTTATTTCTGGTTATCGCTCACCTAAAACCAACCAAATGCTTGCGAGTAAGAGTCATGCTGTTGCGACTAAAAGTTACCATATGCGTGGAATGGCTATTGATATTGCAATACCGGATGTGAAGCTATCTCACTTACGCGAAGCAGCTATATCTCTAGAGCTAGGTGGGGTGGGTTATTACCCTAAATCAGGTTTTATTCATGTGGACACTGGGCGTGTAAGAATTTGGTAGTAATACCTGATTCAAGCTCACTTAAATATAACGTCAGCCTTAGCATTACTTTTGGTGCCACCAGTGCATGCTTCTGAGAATGCTAAGCCCGCACCAACTAACTTGTTATTCTCTAGTGTGACCTTATTTAAGCTAGGGTTTAAAAATGTAGTAAATAGACAAATAGCGGTAAACTTATCCTGGTCATTGATAATCAAGTTATCCTTAATGAATGTGTCACCATGGCCAGCAGCAATGCCAATCGCTCTATAGCCTGAACGGTTTGTTATATTACTGAGCACATTATCAACGACTTGATAACCGCCAAGCGGTGCAAAAGAAGATTCAGTTGCGATGGTGATTGCAGCATTAAACTTTAAATTTATATGGTTAATGCGATTTTGGATTATTTTGACATTGTAGGCATTGGCTTTTACATCAATAGCTTCATTGCCTGTGTGATGAATAAGGTTGTTTTTTACTAGCACATTACTGACGGTATATTTAATTTTTAACTGAGATCTGTCTTTGGTGTAAGAGCCATCACCAATATAGATACCCTCTCCATATTGAGGGGATAGTAAACCTGTGTTAAATATGACGTTATTCTCAATTAAGTAGTTTTTACCGCCGCTATACCGTGGCTTTATTGATATAGCTTGATTACCGGTATTAAATACACGATTCGATAGTAATGATATATCTGAAGAATCTTGTATGAAAATTGCGTATAAGCCTCCAGTGATAATTAAACCATCAATAACAATCCCGTTTGAATTTTTAATTGCTATCCCTGTACCACTATAGTGTCTACTTTTTATTGTGGTACCAAGATAATGCAAAGGACGAATTATGAGTGGCTTATTGCCACTATCGAAGTCTTCAATCACAATTGCTGATTGATAAACATCAGCAAGACACACCACGTCACCTTCAATATATTGTTCTAACGCAAAATTCAGTTTAGAAAATGTGGGTATTGAATTCGATATTTTCTTGTCACTACTTGAAATTATTTTTGTACAGACTGAATGTGCTTTGTCCGCGTCATCATACGTGCTATTAGCGAAAGCCATTATTTGTACATTAATCATTATAATGAACAGTATGATGTTGTTTTTGTACTGACTTATCAATTCATACATCATACAGCTCCAAATGACGACTCATCTAACTGTGTTAAGGATAGCGCATGAGATAAAGTCTGACATTGAATGTAGTGCCAAACTAAGTCTTAGCGTCTAGTATCATAGTAATGTTGAAATAATTGTTATATTAAACGTTGCCAATATAACCCACCGAATACATATATCTACTAACTGTCATATGACTTTTTCATTGGATTATTTATGAATGTTTTTATCTGGTTCGAAAAGTACGGTTTATTATTTATGATGTTGTTTTGTCTTGGGGTATATACTCCTGACTTTACTTATAAAATTAGTATGATGGATCATGAATTAGATGTAGTTACAGATAGTCTTGCAGAAAGTAATGCCTTTAAACAAATATTTTGGGTTGTGGTATTTATGTTTTTTGCTTTTCGGTTTTTTATCAATACCGAGTTGAATAAGTTAAAACCAGCACTAATAAATAAAATATTTTTATTTTTTGTGATATGTGCAATTGCTTTTTTAAGTGCAAGTTGGTCAAGTTACCCCATTATTTCGATGAAGAGAGCTATTTTTCAGATACTCTTTTGCACGTCAGTATCTCTAGCACTCTGTTTTTCCTATTTTCATCGTAGTATTGAAATTAACTTAAAGTGTGCCGCGGTCATATGTATCGTCATGATCTTATTATCACTTATTCAGGGGGCTGGGTTTAACGAAGATCTAAATTTAGCTGGTTATTCTAAATCTAAGAATACGATGGGTCTAAACTTAGCTGTACTTATTATAGTCAGCCATATGTGGATTAAGTCATTAAATATAAATAGTCGTTTTTTGTATGCGACGCTTGGTGTTCTCTTTGTTTTTCTTATATTAACGCAGAGTAAAACGAGTATCATACTTTGTATTGGTTATTTCTTATTAACGCAGATTAGCTTATTTAAAATAAAAGCGTTTATGACTGTGTTTTCGATTCTGTTTTTTTGTATTTTTATATTAATACCTGGTATTAGTTATCATTTGAGTCACTATCAACATATAGCCTTGTATGTTGATGATGACTTTATTACCGGGCGTGGTGTTATATGGGATTCATTGTATTATGATCTTGGTTTTTTTGACAAAATAACTCTAGGTTATGGCTATGGTAGTTATTTTGGCGTTGGCGTCATCCCTTTTGTATTAGATGATAAATATAGCTTCCTGCAATATATATCCTCAGCACACAATGGCTATTTACAGATGTTATTGCAATTTGGCGTTATTGGTTCTAGTGTCCTTTTTATAGCTTTTATTATATCTATGCTTAATGCGAGTAATGTATATATACACGCGGCACTTATTGTACCTGTATTTCAGAACGTCACTGAATCGAGTATATTTAGAGATGCAAATATAGCGTGGTTTTTAATGCTGGTGATAATTGTATCTTCCAGTATTCATGTCTTAATAAAAGACATGAGAAGTGACAGTGACATGATGGAAAGTGTAACGTGATTATTTAAATAAAATCCTAATAGGATTATCTATTTATGAGTAATATAAACAAAGATCTGAATAAAGGGATAAAGAATAGTCTAATCGGTAAGTATTCACTTTATATTTTTCAAATGATGTCATTAGCTATTTTGGCTAGGCTGTTCACGCCAGAAGATTTTGGTACTTTGGCTGCCCTACAAGTGTTAATTTTATTCTTTCAGTTGTTGGCAACATCGGGTCTTGCACCTGCTATTATTCATCAAGATTCGATGAGTGGGGAGCAGCGTAATGGCATATTTAGTGCGACAGTTATTATCGGGATGTTGTTGTCGTTTTTATTCATTTATATTACACCGATATTAGCGAACTGGCTTAGTTTAACAAACGTTAGCTTAATCACTTATGTATTAGCGTTGAATGTATTCTTTTCTGCAATTGCAATGCTCCCCCTGGCCTCACTCCAAAAAGATACCCAGTTCATCATCATAGGCAAAGCTGAAATAGGTGCAGAGATAATGGCATTTATTATTTGTATTCTTTTGTACTTTTGGGGTTTTGGTGTTGTTGCATTGGCGATGAAACTGTTGGTTACACCGATAGGGCGGTTTGTGTTCTATTACTTATATTCAAAGAATACCGAAATAGGGCAAGTGAAATTGGGTTATAAAATTTCGAGCATATTACCGTTATTTGCGATCGCAAAATATCAGCTTGGTTTTAATATATTAAATTTTTTCTCTCGTAATCTCGATACTATTTTGGTCGCAAAATACTTTGGCGTTGCGACAGTTGGCTTCTACGAAAAAACATATCAAGTTATGCGTTATCCGCTTCAATTGTTTACTTTTGCAATAAACCCCGCTTTACAGCCTGTTTTGACTCGATACAAGGATAAACCAAGTATTATTATGGCTGCATACTATAAATTAGCTTATAAGCTTGCTGCTATTGGGGTTGTCACTGCTACGTTCATATTTTGGTACGCTGATGACATCATTATCATATTATTTGGCGCTCAGTGGTTAGCTGTCAGTACTTTATTAAAGATATTAGCATTATCCATACCAGTACAAATGGTCTTAAGCTCAACAGGCGGGTTATATCAAGCAATGGGCGCGACAAAGGAAATGTTTTATTGCGGTATATTTTCATCGGCTGTGAATGTATCTGCTATTTTTATTGGTATTTACAGTGGCGAAATGACAGTGCTGTGTCTTAGCCTTATCTTTGCTTTTATGATTAATTACTTTCAATGCTTTTATACTTTGCACTGTTACGTGTTTAAACTTAAAAAGCTGAAACCATTTTTACTGTTGACTGTTATGATACTAACTGGTTTTTTTAATGGGATATTTTACTCTTCAGTTGAAATACCCGTAGAACCGAGCAGTTTTGGAACCAGTATTTATAATATATCTTATGTGTTAATCCCAGTGTTAATTTTAATTTCCTCTATTCTATTTTTCAAACGGGTGTTAAGCCCTATTTTTAAACGTGAGGTATAAGCCTCTGTATTAATGTTGTTGCCTGCCTACTCGTTAAATTATTATAATAGTAATGTAATAAGTGGTTTGTAAGCATTATAAACCACTATGTTGATGCAACCAATTAATATCATTGTCTAACGCCTTAATTTTTAGAGGTATATGTGGTTAGCGTGCCTACATTTGCAGCCATAAATAAAATCACTGCTATAGTTAATGGAATTGCTAATGAGTAATTTAAGGTATTGCTTATTATATAGATGAGTTAAAGTTAATTAATGGATTATCAATGACATATTCATTGGATGAACAAATAATTTTCATAACTTAGTAGTTCATTATATATAAAATGAGCCTACTTTAAATCTGTTAAGGAATTATGCTTTGAAACCTGTTAATACATTTAAGGTAAGTACTTCTAATTATTCTTTTGTACATCGTTTTTTAGATCTAAGCTGTATTTCAATCTCATTAATATTTCTGATACATAGCTACAATCTTAAAATGACTCAAGATTATATTATCGTCGCATTAACCTCTGCTGTTGTATTTTTGTATATTGCGGAAGCCCTTCATTTATATCAATCTTGGCGAGTTGGCAGTTTAATCTCTGTGATGATGACAGTGACGGCCGTTTTTATCTCTTCGTTCCTTACTCTGTTTGGCATTGCCATGTGGTTGAAAGCGTCAGTGCCTTTTCCTGAGCAAATACTAACGCTGTGGTTTTTAATGGCATTTATATGCTGTTTGACATGGCGAATGTTGAAGCATCAGTGGACTGTTATACGAAGTAAACTAGGTATCAACTTACGTAAAATGGCTATATTAGGTGCTACGTCAACAGGTGTAAATCTATATCAAGAGATAGATCATTGTGATGAATTAGGTTTTGATTTTGTTGGATTTTTCGATGATAGACAAACGGATCGCCTACCTAAGGATCTCACCGTAATTAGCGATGTATCAAAATGTATAGACGAAGCAAAAAAAGGAAAAATAGACATTTTATTTATTGCACTTCCTATCTCTGCCGAAAAGCGTATCGCTGAAATCATTAATTTATTATCAGATACCACTGTGGATGTGTATGTCGTACCCGTGTTTATGCTCTCTGATGTGATGCAGGGGCGTGTGACTCATATCGGTAAAATCGACGCTCTTAGTATTTTTGAATCTCCTTATCTCGGTTCTAAGATATGGCTAAAGCGGTTTGAGGATATTGTTGTAAGTCTTACTGCTCTTATTGTCCTTTCCCCTGTATATATGCTTATCGCGCTGACATTAAAACTAACATCGCCAGGCCCAATATTGTTTAAACAAAGTCGATATGGGTTACGAGGCGAGAAAATCTCTGTTTACAAATTTAGAAGTATGAATGTCATGGAATCGGATGGCGTTGTTAAGCAGGCGATAAGAAACGATAAACGAGTCACTCCTTTTGGGGCTTTTATACGTCGTACTTCTCTTGATGAATTACCCCAATTTTTTAATGTACTCAAAGGTGATATGTCTGTTGTTGGGCCTCGTCCTCACGCTGTATCACACAATGAAGAATATCGTAAACTTATTCAATTTTACATGCTACGACATCATGTAAAACCAGGGATCACTGGTTGGGCGCAAGTAAGCGGTTGGCGAGGGGAGACTGATACGTTAGAAAAAATGCAAAAGCGTGTTGAGTTTGATCTTTATTATATTTTGCAGTGGTCAATATGGTTTGATTTTAAAATATTGATGTTAACGGTTTTGACCTGCTTGAAAAATGAAAATACTTACTAGCAACATGTAGCGGTGGTCATTATACAAGTTGCAAATCGTGAACTAGGAGCTGCCTGAATGAAAGAATTTAATATCAAATTTTGCTGGTTTACTCTCGCTTTATTCAGTGATAGTGCGCTGGCTTATATCCAAGACACGCATATTACTGACGGCGGTTTATTTGTAAAACCATCGTTGGAAATGAGGCTAGTTCATGATGATAATATTTTTAATCAACAAACAGGTGGGAAGAGTAGTGCTATTTCCTCTTTTATGCCGTCCTTGAATTTAAAAATGGATGATGGTGTTAATTATTACAGCCTTGATATGAACCTAGAAAAAGGGATTTATGAGGCTAGTGGTGAAGATGATTATACTGATGCAGATCTAGGTTTAAGTGCGCATATAGAGCCAAACGATACTCACCGCGTTGATCTTAGTGTAAAAGGCGAGTGGTTAACAGAGCAACGAGGTACGGGGATCTCAGAAGGGATTTTGGTACTTATCGATGAGCCCATTACCTATGGTAGGAACTCACTTACCGCCGCATATGAGTATGGTTCTCAAGAAACAAAAGGCCGAATAGCGTTTGATTTTAAATATTACGAGAAAGAATATCGTAATTTTGAGAATATCACGAGGCGCAGTAATTATGATTCACTCCTTGTTGGTTCTCGGTTTTATTATTCAACGAGAGCACATACGGATGCCTTTATCGAAGTGAACGCGGAAACAATAGGCTACGATTACAATCTGCCAGGCGAGTTTGTCCGTGATTCAAATGTATATACCGGCTTTGTTGGTATGCAGTGGGCAGGTTCCCCGGTCGTCAATGGTTTTGTTAAAATTGGTGGTCAAGCAAAAGAGTTTGATGATGAAGGTCGTGAAGACTTTACTGGTTTTAGCTGGAATGTTGGTGGTGTTTGGCGTCCTCTTACCTATTCTAAAGTCTCACTATCGACTTCTCAAGCCACTAAAGATCCAGATATTTTCGGTGATTACATTCTAGAGACGAAATATAAAGTTGATTGGAAGCATAATTGGACGTCATATATTTATACCTCTGTCGGTGTTTATAAATATAAGGATGATTACAGTGGTATTACACGGGTAGATGATATCTATGGGTACTCACTCAAACTTAATTATGACTTAAATCAGAATGTTGCAATTGCTGTATTTGGTGAATGGGATAGAAACCAATCGACGAATGCGGTGTTTGAATATGATAAAAATGTTGTCGGTGTTAATTTCATGTTTACGCTCTAGGTGGCAAGTATGTTGAAAAAAATCGCTATTAGTATGTTGTTTGTATTTATTCAATTTTCGGCTCTTGCTAAAGGCTCATATATTTTAGGGCCTGGTGATAAAGTTGAAATCAAAGTGTTTGGCCAAGAAGATCTAACGGTGGAAACATTATTAAGTAACAGTGGCCAAATTAATTATCCATTTTTTGGTGAGATTAAAGTAACAGGTTTAACTGTTAAGCAAGTTGAAAAATTAATCTACAAAGGCTTAAAAGGTAATTACCTTGTCAATCCTAATGTGTATGTTCATGTGGTTGAGCATCGCCCCTTTTATATTCATGGTGAAGTAAAAAAACCAGGTGGATATCCCTACCAACCCGGTTTGACGGTCAACCAAGCTATCGCATTAGCTGGTGGGTTAACCGAAAGAGCATCTAAAGATAAGATATATTTATTTAAAGAAAAAAACAAAAAATCTCAAATCAACGCAAGCATGACCTACAAAGTTAATGCTGGTGATACCATATTGATTAAACAAAGGTTTTTCTAATGGATAAATCAGAACAGAATCTGACTAAATCGTCAGTTAATAATGATATTGTTTTACCTTCTCCGCATTGGCACGTTATACAAAGGTATAAATGGCGGGTGCTTCTATTCGCAACGTTGGTATCCATCTGTACGGCATTCTATTTATCTAATGAATCGCCATTATATCGTGCGTCTGCAACGTTATTGATCGAGGCCGATCAGGCTCAAGCTGTTTCATTTGACTCAGTTCAAGGGCAAGATTCGAATCGAAAAGAATATTATTTGACGCAGTTTGAGATCCTTAAATCATATTCAATTGCTGAAACGGTCTTTGACCGGTTAAATTTGCAGCAGCAACCTTCATTCCAAAAATCGGAGAGCTGGAAAGATCAGCTGATTAGTTATCTCGTCGAGGTAATGTCACTATCTGATCTTTTAGGTTTGGATGATAATGTGGATAGTGAGTTTGTTGAAAATATAGGCGCGGGTTATATAAATGGTCTACCACAAGTCGGTGGTGAGATTAATTCTGCAGAGTTGGAAAGCCTAAATGATAAAAAAGCACGCTTACGACAGTTTTCAAAAAGTCTTATAGTTACCCCAATACGTAAAACACAGCTTGTTAAATTATCGTATGATAGTGAAGACCCTGCATTGGCTGCGTTGATCGCAAATGCGGTGGGTGAAGCATATATTGCACAAGATCTTGCAATTAAATCGTCTATTAACAAAAATGCTGCTCAATGGCTTGGAACCAGACTAGAAGATTTACGAGAGAGTCTTGATGCGTCGGAATCACGCCTACAAGTATACCGTAAAGAACAAAATATCATCGATTTACAAGATCGTGATGGGCGAGGGTTAACTGGCTTGGTGAGTAATGAATTGGAACAAACATCTCGTCAATTAATTGAAGCTAAAAATGAAGTTAATCAATTACAGAGTATTGTTCGCGCTGTTAATGAATATGGCGTTAAAAACATGGATAAATTAGAATCAATTCCTGAGATAACATCTCACCCTGTGATTCAAAATATCAAAACGTTAAAAGTGAAAGCTAAATTAAAAGTATCGGAATTATCACAAATATATGGACGTAAACATCCCGAGCTTATTGCGGCTAAATCAGAACTCTATACTGTTAACAAACATCTCACTACGCAGATATCTAAACTGGTAACTGGTATAAATAGAGATCTAAAAACCAAACAAAGTAATGTTGCGGCATTACGAAGAGAATACAACAAAATTCAAAACGAATTCCAGGATGTCATCGGTAAAGATAATGAATATCAAAAACTCGTTCGAGATGTTGAAAGTAACCGTAAACTCTACAACACCTTCCTAGAACGTTCGAAAGAAACTGCATTAACGAGTGATTTTAATGCTGCCGTTGCTCGCTTCACAGATCGGGCCCACACGCCAAGTAAACCAATTACGTTAAGCACCACAATACTCGTGATAATTGGCTTTGTATTAACTATTATTCTACACATTACCTATTTATTAGTTAAAGAATACTTCACCGATAATTTTAACTCGGTTGGCGATATAGAAGGCAAACTTGGATTACCTGTATTAGGTGTGTTACCTCAAATAGCCAGAAAACGTAACCAAGATTTGGATCTGCATTATTTCTTTGATGAAGAAGGACGCCAATTTTCAGAATCAATTAGGACATTACGAACTAGTTTTCTTTTAGCGCAAGGGCAACGAGTTAATCAGGTTATTGGGATTGTTTCGTCGCAACCGAATGAAGGTAAATCTACAACAGCGACAAACATTGCATTTTCATTAGCTCAGATAGAGAAAACACTCCTTATCGATGCTGATATGCGAAAACCAAGCCTGGCAAATAATTTTAAGGTTTCAAAAGGAAAGCCGGGGCTGGCGCAATTGATTACTGGTGAGGCCAACTTGGTCGATTGTATTATGGTAGATAAAGTATCTGGTGCACACATTATGACATGTGGCCCAACGCCAAAAAATGCACAAGAGTTATTATCGTCAAAACGTTTCAAGCAGCTATTGGAGACTTTAAAGCAGTCATATGATCGTATTATTATTGATACACCACCAATTCAAGCGGTGAGTGATTCATTGATTATATCCTTGCATACCGATGCTATTATTTACGTTATTAAGAGTGAAGCGACACGTGTGCGCCTGGTTCAAAATAGTGTCCGTCGACTCGCAAAAGTGGATGCTAATATCGTCGGTGTTGTGATGAATCATGTGAATACTGACGGGGTATCAGACTCTGACTATTATTACGGTTACTACACTGATGAGGCATACGCTGAAAAACCATCAGAGGCATAATACACACTATCAGCAGGTATTTATTACAAGATAAGTACTTGCTGTTTTTAGCGTTTTTTGGTTAAATCACGGGAGTGGATAATAGCCTAAAGGAATCAAATGTTAACGTCTCATAAATTTACCCGTTCTATATTCGTACTTACATGTGGCCTTGTGCTTACAGCATGTACTGGTGCGCGCCCTCATAATCTAGGGGTTGTTAACTCCATGTTAGCGCCTTGTCCTGAAACACCTAATTGCGTATCAAGTGATAGTCTAGACGAAAGTCATTATGTACCGGCATTCAAATTGGAAGCCAGTTCAGAGCAAGTTTGGTCTGAGATTAAGCTGTATTTAGATTCGCAAAGTAATATGGAGATCGTCAGAGAGCTTAAAGATTACCTGTATGTAGAAAGTACAAGTACATTTATGCGCTTTGTGGATGATGTAGAGCTTCACCTTCGCGAACAAGATGGCATTATTGCAGTGCGTTCAGCATCTCGATATGGCAAGTCAGACTTTGGTGTGAATAAAGAACGTATAGACGATTTATATTTATACCTAAGCGAAAAAGGCTTGGTGAGTGAAGCGGTTAAGTAATTCGATACATTAGTTTAGATGCGTTAACTTAAATATAGTGCCTTAAATAACTAATCTAAATAAAAAGGGTAATACATTCGTGTGTATTACCCTTTTTGCATTTTGGAAGTTAGAGGTTAGAAATAATTTAGCAGAGTACGGTAATAATCATTCGTTTCCATTAAGGTTTTATGATCACCGTGAGCCACGATACGTCCTTCATCCATCACAATGATTTTATCCATTCGCTGTAACATTAATGGTTTATGCGTGATCAAGAGTAAACTTTGCTGTGACTGTTCAAATTGCTCAAATAGATTGTGAATAACAGTTCGTTCACTACGACGGTCAAGGCCTTTTGTCGGTTCATCCAATACGACGACTCGGGCATTTCGTAATAAGACTTGGGCTAAACATAGTCGCTGCTTTTGACCACCAGACAAACCAGAACCTGTTTCACCTAGCCATGTTTTAAAGCCATCTTCTAGTTCGTCGATAAATGTCATTAAGCCCGTTGCTTCACAGACATCACGCATTTGCTCATCTGTTGCTTGTGGGTTTGCTAAGCGAAGGTTATCGCCAATAGTGGCATGAAATAAATGACTATTTTGACTCATCAAAGCAATGTGTTCACGCAGTGACTCAGTATTTAGCAGATTTAAATCTATACCATTAATCGTGATTCCAGGTAATGCTTTATCGTCATGACTGTTAATAGCGATATTGTCGTTCGACATATTATTGAGCGTGCTGGTGGATTCTGGAACAGGCCAAAAACCCATTAACAAATTAACTAAGGTCGATTTACCAGCACCACTGGCACCTATAACAGCAACTTTTTCCCCCTGTTCAATAGTCAGTTCAATATCATTTAATACTTGCTCTTGAGCATCAGGATAGCTGAAATTTAAGTGATTAAATTTAATCGGACCTGTGGTCACTAATGTATCGCCACCAACGTCCGGTATTGGTTTATCAATAATTTCGAATAAACGCGCGGCACTGTCATGTACCTTAGGTAAAATCTGACAGGCAAGAGGCATATTAATGACGGTTTCAAAACATACTAAAATCATCAACGCCGCACTGGCTACAAATTCAGGCTGTAAATTCCCCGTTTGTACTTGGGGAACGAGTAAATATAAACTCGCAAATACAGTAGCGTTAATGGCCAAGAATGTTAATGCAGTGGCCAAAGCATGGAGGCGATGTAAGTGAAGTTCGCTGCTATGGTAATGTGCAGATATTTTACCAATGGTCTGCTGATATTGATCTGCAATTTGATAAACCAATAATTCACGCATTGATGCCATGCCATCAACTAATTCAATTTTTAATTCGCTCGACAGTTTGGCTTGTTGTTGTGCGCGTTTCTTACTTAATAATAAAATTAAGATTGGTAATACAAAACCGACAATAAGTAAGGCAGCAACAATCACCAGGGCGAGCTCAGATGAAATAAAACTCACACCCCAGCCCACAATCGGGATAGTAAAAATAGCCACAAGTGTAGGCAGTAATACCCTGAGGTAAAAATTATCTAATTCATCAATGTCTTGTTGTAAACGGGCAAGAATGTCTGATGATTTGAAGTTCACACGGTAGTAGGGGAGTAAGGGTTCTAAACGTGTGTAAAAATAGTAACGTAATGCGGCTAATGTATTAAACGTTGCTTTGTGAGTGAGCAAGCGTTCAGCATAACGACCTGCCGTTCGTACTATGGCAAGAAAGCGAATTATTGCTGCAGGGGTGAAGTAATTTGCAGTCACACCTGAAAGCCCGGCAATTGCCATGATGGTAATAAACCAGCCTGATACAGCAAGTAAGCCAATATTAGCCATGACGGTAATAATAGACAGAAAAGTACCGAGTAACATCAAAGGCAGTTGTGGTCTAAGCAGTTTCATTAATCTAACTAATGGATTCATGCGCTCGTCTCCATATCGATATTAACAGTGCTTGCATAGCTACCATTGAGTGCTAGCAATTCAGTATGTGAACCTTGTTCGATAATTTGCCCTTGTTCTAATACTATAATTTGTTTAGCATCAACGACAGTATGTAAGCGGTGGGCGATGACGATAACTAAATGTTGTTTGGCATACTCAGCGATGCTATTACTCACAATTTGCTCGGTATCTTTATCCAAATGGCTACTTGGCTCATCTAGAATCAACACATCAGGCTGGTGGTAAAATGCCCGCGCTAACGCTAATCGTTGAGATTGTCCGCCTGATATACCAACGCCACCTTCACCTACATGGGTATTAAGCCCGTCTTTTAGTTGTGATACAAAATCAGCTAAGCCAACACTGATTAATACTTGTTGCATTTTTTCAGCATCATATTCTTCAGTTAATGCGATATTAAAGCCGAGGCTGCCATAGAAAACATGCCCTTGTTGCGCTATCCAACCACAATTATTTAACCAAGCATCACGTTGCGCTGGCGTATGCTTGATACCATTGATTTTCATTGTGCCGCTATCAGGCGTATTAAAGCCTAAAATGGTATCAATCAAGGTCGATTTACCTGCACCGCTTTCACCAATAATGGCATACAAGCCTTGGTTAGAAAGGGTCAGATTAATATCTTTAAGGGTATTCTTTCTGCCTGAATAGGTAAAATTAACATCAGTTAACTCGATGTCGAAAGGTGCTTTAAATGGTGTTTCCGTTTGGCTTGCTTTAATTGGCGTGTTCAGAATTTCAAGCATGTCTTGAGCCGCGGTTACGCCCGCCATTTTGGCGTGATATTGAGTGCCTAATTGTCTGAAAGGTAAATAGAATTCAGGTGCTAGCAATAATACCCATAATGCTAATAAATAATCAACGCCACCGTAATATAGTCTAAAGCCAAGAATAACGGCGACGAGTGCAATCGCGATAGACGCTAGAAACTCCAGCATGAATGAAGAAAGGAAAGCGATCTTTAAGATCCCCATGGTCTGATTACCATAGTCTTCACTGATTGTTTTAACCGCTGCCATTTCTTGGCGCGATGCATTAAATATCTTAAGCTGAGTAAGGCCTTGAATAATATCAAGGAAGTGGCTGCTCATACGCAGTAATTTAGTCCAGTGCTTTTGGTTCAGGTCATGTGCTTTATGGCCAATGATGATCATAAACATTGGCACCATCGGTGCTGTTAACATTAAGACTAAACCTGAACGCCAATCCATAGGGAACACGGCAAATAACACAGCACTCGGAATCACAGAACAATAAGCGACAGTCGGTAAATACCCTGAAAAGTAATCTTCTAGTGAATCGACACCTTGATGGAGTAACTGTGCGATTTTGGCGCTGCCAATCGTTTGAGTTTTAGCGGGGCCCATCGCAAATAAGTGCAGTAATAACTGTTGTCTAATTGACACTTTAATAAGCATTGCTGCATGGCGGCTATAGCGTTCACTTATATAACCGAATAGTGTGCGGAAAAGGACGATAGCAATTAAGCCAAGTAATAACGGTGTGATTTCTGCGAGTGCTTTGTTTGAGAATATGATTTCGTTGATGATACCGGCTAAGAATGCCATTTGTACTATCATCAGTATGCCATTGAGTGAGCCTAATGCAATCGCTTTACTTAATTTACCTTGGGCATTGCTACGCTGGCTTTTTAGCCAGGTTAAGCGTTCTTTTTGCGTGTATTCTGTATTTACTGATTCTGTCATTGGTAAGCCTGAAATTGGAGGAATATTGAAACAATATTGAAGTAATAGTGAAATAATAAAATCTGAAATTGGAGGTTTAAAAACAGACGCCCATCCTTGGGCGTAAAGCGTGATCCTTACTTTTTATACTTTCTATAATTTAAATTATCGAAAGTTACTGGTTATTCTTTTTCATCATCTTGATCTTTTGCCACGTTATCCGTGTGCTGTTCCATTTCGTACCACATTACGTTAATGATACCGAGAGAAACTGCCAGCAAAACACCTAGGATCCAGCTGAAATACCACATAATTTACTCCTTAATATGCCGAGTGGGTGTTTTCTTCAATTTCAGAACGTGTCACCGTTCTCCACATTTTGCTATAACACCAAATCGTATAACAAAGAATAATTGGTAAGAATATCGCAACCACGATCAGCATTAAGTTAAGCGTTCCTTCACTTGATACTGAATCCCAAAGGGTCAAACTGTGATTAGGTGTGCTGCTTGATGGCATGATGAATGGGAACATAGACACGCCCATCGTTAAAATGACACCCGAAATTGATAGCGCACTGGCTGCAAATGCAAAACCACCCGGTTTAAAGCGTGCTAATAGACCTGCAATAACCGCCATTACTATACCTGTTGTTGGTAATAACCACAGTATTGGCATGCTGTTAAAGTTATTTAACCAGGCACCACTGACGATTGTAACGACTTTATTGGTTGGTTGAGCATAACCTTGCGTATCGATAACACTTTGAATCACGTAACCATCGATTGAAGTTGCAATCATGACACCAGCAAGGGCAAAACTAACAACAAGCACAGCTGCAAAAATTTGCGCTGCTTTTGCTGAACGTGCTGCAACGTGTTCATCTGTACGCATGCTTAACCAAGTACCGCCATGCATCAATATCATTGATACACTGACAACACCACTGAGTAGTGCAAATGGATTAAATAAAGCGAAGAATGAACCTGTATTCGTTACACGCATTAATTCATCAAAGCTAAACGGAATACCTTGTAATAAGTTACCGAACGCAATACCAAACACTAATGGTGGTACCATGCTGCCGACAAACAATGCTTTGTCCCAGTTGTAACGCCACTTTGGTGAATCAATCTTACTACGATAATCAAAGCCCATTGGGCGTAAGAATAGGCAGAACAACGTCAGCATCATTGCAAAGTAGAAACCACTAAATGCAGTACCGTAAACCATTGGCCAAGCAGCAAAAAATGATGCGCCGACAGTGATCAACCAAACCTGGTTACCATCCCAATGTGCAGCGATAGTATTAATAACCACACGACGTTCGGTATCATCTTTTGCCACGAAAGGCAGTAGACCACCTACGCCCATGTCCATACCATCGGTAACAGCAAAGCCGATAAGTAATACACCGATGATTAACCACCAGATAAGTTTTAAGCTTTCATAATCAAACATAATTTAAGCCCTTAGTATTTGTCTTGACGTAATTGTGGTGATGCTTCTTGCTCTTCTTGCTCAAAATGGTAACGACCAGTATGTAGCGAGCTTGGACCGATCTTCGCAAATTTAACCATTAGCCACATTTCAAGAATAAACATAACGATATAAACAAGGATGAACGCAATCATCGTCATAGCAACTGAGCTTGCTTCATGGTTCGACGTTGCCATAAAGGTAGGCAAAATCTCACTAATAGCCCAAGGTTGACGGCCTACTTCAGCAACAAACCAGCCAGTTTCAATTGCAATCCAAGGTAGTGGTAGTGCAAATAAGATCGCTTTAAGTAACCAGCGTTTATCTTGAATTTGTCGACGAGCGTTAAAGTAGAAGGCTAAAATAAATAGGCCTAACATGACGATACCACTACCAACCATGATGCGGAATGCCCAGAAAATGGGTGCTACAGGTGGAATTGAATCCTCAACCGCCATCTGGATCTGCTCTTCAGTCGCATCAATCACATCGTTGGTATAACGTTTTAATAATAAACCGTAACCTAGGTCATCTTTCACTTCGTTAAAGCGAGCGATGTTTTCAGGTGTTTCTTCACCACCACGTAGTTTCTGTAGGTAATCATAAGCAATCATACCGCCACGAATACGCACTTCATGTTCTTTTTTCAAGTCACTGATACCAGTCACTTGACCATCTAAAGAACGTGTCGCAATAAGACCTAGCGCATAAGGGATTTTAACAGCGTAGTCTGTTTCCATTGTTTCTTCATTTGGCAAGCCAATTAAAGTAAACGCTGCTGGTGCAGGTTCGGTATGGAATTCAGCTTCAATAGCAGCAAGTTTAACACGCTGTACTTCACCAACCTCATAACCTGATTCATCACCCAGTAGCAATACACAGAAGATGGCGGCAACACCGAAACCTGATGCAACAGAAAAAGAGCGCTTAGCAAATGCAACGTCACGACCTTTTAGCAAGTAATAACTACTGATACTCATCACAAACATCGCGCCAGCAACATAGCCTGCAGCAACGGTATGAATAAATTTAACTTGTGCAACAGGGTTGAAAACGAGTTCAGAAAAACTGACCATTTCCATGCGCATCGTTGCGTAGTTAAACTCACTACCGATAGGGTTTTGCATCCAGCCATTGGCAACTAAGATCCACATAGCAGATAGGTTAGTACCTAAAGCCATTAAGAATGTAGCCGCTAAATGTTGACGCTTACTCAGTCGATCCCAACCGAGTAAGAACATACCGACGAACGTTGACTCAAGGAAGAACGCCATCAAACCTTCGATCGCGAGTGGGGCGCCAAACACGTCACCAACATAATGCGAATAATAAGACCAGTTAGTACCGAACTCAAACTCCATGGTTAGACCGGTGGCGACACCGATGGCGAAGTTAATCGCAAACAACTTACCCCAGAATTTTGTCATGTCGCGATAGATAACACGCCCTGTCATCACGTATACCGCTTCCATGATAAACAGGATCCAAGTCATACCAATTGTTAAAGGTACAAATAGGAAGTGGAATAGAGCTGTGATGGCGAACTGCCAACGGGATAGCTCTACTAAAGTTTCATTAATCATTATTAGATTACTCCTAGAGATTAATTTGAATCAGAATTTTTTTTATTTGGAAATAATTGATCTTTAACAGACAACATTTTGGAAACGCCAGCGCCTAGCTTCATTAATTTACTCAGCTGTTCTGGATTAAGACGTTGTAATTCTGCCGCCCACTCGGTGACCATTTCAAGCAGATCGTGGATCTCTTGCATTTTGCTTTGCGCGTATTCGTCATTTGCATCTGTCGGCTTCTCTAACAGAGATGTACGTAACAAAGACAGTGTAGGATCAATTTCACGTTTGCGACGCTCTTTGAACACAGTATTTGCCATATCCCAGATACTCCCGATCGCGCTGTAATATTCTTTGCGATCGCCTGGTATATGGCTGACTTGAATCAACTGCCATGATTGCAGTTCTTTAATGCCCATACTAACGTTGCCACGGGAGATATTTAAACCACTCGCGAGATCGTTTGCGCAAACAGGTGCTTCTGTTATAACAAGCAGCGCATACATTTGACCAACGGTACGATTGAAGCCCCATCGACTACCCATTTCACCGAAGTGATAAACAAACGATTGGTTTTGTGCAGAGATATTCACATGTCACCTTACGAACTTTCAGAAATTTCTGAAAGTTTAAATCACTAACCGTAATTGATCAAGGTCAAATTGGGGTGAATTAGCTTGTGGAGTGTAAAGATTCGTTGATATATATCAAAACGCTATATAACTTGTTTGATTAGTCAAAGACTTGTTATAAAAACAGTTTAATGACACCCTGTATCTTCATCATATGGCGATTGTGATTGAGGTTAACTTAATATCCCAATAAAGTACTTTAAAATTAAGTTAATTTACATAAGGCTAAAATTTATTGATTTGGTTGAAAACCAACCGATTTGTTTTAAAAGCCAAGCATTGTATGTGTATCAATCGTCTGTTCATCAATTATGTAGAAAGGATTAATCATGCCAGTTGAGAAACAGCAAGGGAAACAGGAAGACAAAGGTAAGGATAGCTCTCAAAATGCATTTTTTAGTGCATGTGCCAATAAAATTTTAGATTTAACTGGTTGGTATTGTGAACCCATCCCAGCTAAATATAACAAAGCTGTTATTGCTTATGCGCCGCATACATCTAATTGGGACTTTCCATTATTGATAGGTGCTCGTTTTGCTAATAAAGTGAATGTGCAATGGGCTGGTAAATCGGAAATGTTTCGTTGGCCGTTTAAAAGCGCCCTTAAATTTTTAGGTGGTGTACCGATTGAGCGTTCAAAATCGACGAATATGGTGCAGAGTGTGGTTAATATATTTAATGAACGCGAAAGTTTTCTCTATGCTATGTCACCAGAAGGGACAAGGAAGTATCAAGACTTTTGGCGTTCAGGATTTTACTATATTGCCTTAGAAGCGAATGTGCCGATTATTTTGTATCAACTTGATTACAAGAACAAACGTGTGACGATAGGTGATGTTATTATGGTTACTGGTGATATAGAAAAAGATTTAGCAGCGATTGATATGGTCTTTAAAGATGTTGAACCGAAGTTCAAAGAGAAATATTGTTTAGCTAAATTCAAAAGTCAGTGAAATAAGGCTATTTGGTTAGCGTTTATTGAGTAAATAAAATAACTTTTTATCTGTATATTAAAAGTGCCAGTTAAAACTCAAGTCGGTAAATAACCTGAGTTTTAACTGGTTTAAGTCCTACTGATACAGCTAAGTAGGAGCAAATATATGTTTAGCACTTATTTGTGACGATTTTCAAGGCACTGTACAACTTCTGTTAGTGGCACGTCTTCTTTTTGTAGTAACACGAGTAGGTGATAAAGCAGATCTGAGCTTTCGTTAACTAACTCATCACGATCTTTGGCAACTGCCGCGAGTGCAACTTCAACACCTTCTTCACCGACTTTTTGTGCACAACGCTTAGTACCACGAGCAAATAAACTCGCGGTATAGCTTACTTCTGGATCGGCTGTCTTACGCTCTTCTAACACTTTATCCAGTTGTGCAATGAATGTAAGCGCTGGTTTGTTTTCAGTTACAAAGCAGCTATCTGTACCTAAATGACAAGTTGGGCCGCATGGTTTAGCTGTGATAAGTAATGAATCATTATCGCAGTCTTTCGTTATCTCTTGAACCAATAGATAGTTCTCTGAAGATTCACCTTTAGTCCATAGACGTTGCTTAGTACGGCTGAAGAAAGTAACTTTGCCGATTTCTAATGTTGTTTTTAAAGCTTCTTCATCCATATAACCTAGCATCAAGACTTCACCTGATACTGAGTCTTGAATGATTGCTGGCATTAAACCGTCTACTTTTTTCCAATCAAGTTGGCTAATTTGTTCGTTTGTTATCATGTTCTGATCTCCACATCTTGATCTCGTAGATATTCTTTTAATTCACCAATATTGATGATTTGTTTATGAAATACACTTGCGGCTAATGCGCCATCAACGTCTGCTTCTTTAAAAACTGTCGTAAAGTGTGCCATTTCACCTGCGCCACCTGACGCGATGAGTGGTACTTTACAAATTTTACGGGCTTTAGATAATTGCACTGTGTCGTAACCACCACGAACACCATCTTGATTCATCACATTGAGGACGATTTCACCGGCGCCACGCTTTTGAACTTCTTTAATCCATTCAAACGTTGTCCACTTGGTTACTTGTGTTCGGGTTGCGTCACCAGTGAATTGATAGACTTTATATTCCTCGGTGTCTTCATCGAAATAGCTATCGATGCCGATGACAATACATTGCACACCGAATTTAGCAGCAAGACGATTGATCAAACTTGGATCTGCTAGTGCAGGGGAGTTGATTGATACTTTATCTGCGCCAAACTCTAAAATACGGGCAGCGTCTTCTTCACTTTTAATACCGCCTGCAACGCAAAAGGGAATATCAATAACCTCTGCAACGCGGCTTACCCAGCTTTTATCAACAACGCGATCATCTGCACTCGCCGTTATATCATAAAATACTAATTCGTCAGCACCTTCTGCAGCGTAACGTTGGGCAAGGGGAACTATATCTCCGATCAATTCATGATTACGGAATTTAACCCCTTTGACGACCTTTCCATCTTTAACATCTAAACAAGGTATTATGCGCTTTGCTAACATATTACATCTCCAGGAAATTCTTGATTAATTGTGCACCCGCTTTACTTGAACGCTCGGGGTGGAATTGCACACCGTAGAAATTATCTCTATTCACAGCGGCGGTAAATGGCGCGCCGTGTGTGCAAGTGGCAATAGTGTCACTACCAACTGCGAGTGCGTAGCTATGCACAAAATAGAAATAACTGCCACTTGGAATATCCTTGAATAATGGATGATCTTGTTGCGGTTCAATCTGATTCCAACCCATGTGTGGTAAACGAACACCTTCACCTGGCATTGGATCGATACAGCCACCGATTAACCCCAGCGTTGCTACATTACCTTCTGCTGAAAATTCGGCAAGCAATTGCATGCCAAGACAAATACCCAGTACAGGTTGAGTCAGATTTTTTACGAGCTCGATGAGTTCACGTTCGGCTAAATTTTTCATTGCCTCTTGTGCGGTGCCTACACCAGGTAGAAACAGCTTATCCGCGTTGCGTAATACAGTCGCGTCACGACTAACTGTCACTGAATAACCAAGACGTTCAATAGCAAACTTGACCGACGAGAGGTTGGCACAACCAGTATCAATAATGACGACACAGCTATTCGTTTGCTCTTTGGTTGTGTATTTACTTGAGTCTGGCACCATTAAAGCACTCCTTTTGAACTTGGTAGCATATCGCCTTCGACTTTAATACATTGGCGAAGCGTACGGCCAAAGCTCTTGAATAAGCTTTCTACAAGGTGGTGCGTATTTTTACCTTCCGCTTTAAGGTGTACAGTTGCTGCCATGCCATCACTGAGTGAGCGGAAGAAGTGTGGTACCATTTCTGTTGCAAATTCACCAATGTGGTCACGTGGGAACTCTGCATTAAATTGCAGGTAAGCACGGCCAGAAAGATCAAGTGAACAAGATGCTTCACATTCATCCATCGGTAGTACAAAGCCAAAACGGCCAATACCACGTTTATCACCAAGCGCTTGGTTAATTGCATTGCCTAAGGCGAGTGCTGTATCTTCTACTGTGTGGTGATCATCAATGTGTAAGTCACCAGCCACACTCAAGTTTAGTCTAAAGCCGCCGTGTGTCGCGATTTGATCTAACATGTGGTCAAAGAAGCCCATGCCAGTATCAATACTACTACCGCCTTGGCTATCAAGGTCGATATCTACTTTTATGTCAGTTTCTTTGGTTGTACGCGTTACACTCGCAATACGATTGCCTTTAGCCAAAATCTTATCTTCAATCATTGGCCAATTTAAATCAGTGCGATTATAAAAGATGCCTTCAATACCCATGTTCTCGGCAAGCTGTATATCAGTAATACGATCGCCAATCACATACGAGTTAGAAAAATCAATACGGCCTGATTGAAGATACTCTTTAACCATACCTAGATGTGGTTTACGGCAACTGCAGTTGTCTTCAGTAAAGTGCGGGCAAAGCAGTACAGCTTCAAAGTTAACGCCTTGCGAAGCAAATAGCTCCATCATTGCGTTTTGGGGAATATCAAAATCACTTTGAGGATAGCTATCACTGCCAAGTCCATCTTGATTAGAAACGATGACCAGCTTGAAACCTGCAGCTTGTAACTTAAGTAATGCTGGGATCACTAAAGGCTCAAATTTCAGTTTCTCTAAAGTGTCGACTTGTTTATCGCTAATCGGTTCATCGATTAATGTACCATCACGATCAATAAATAAGAATTTTTCCTTGCTCACATCGGGCTCCTGCTTGTTTATTTTTATTCTTTTATGATTTCTGTAATTAAGAAAGTACAGACTTTAATGCGGACAAGGTGCTGTTCATTTCGGCCGCGTTGCCTAAGGTGATTCGAATACAGTTTTCTAATCGTGCTTTGGAACTAAAATCTCTTAATACAATACCTTGTTCACCTAATAAGCTAAACACTTTTTGGCTATTATTAAATTGTACCAAGACATAATTACCGGTTGCAGGGAATACTTTCTCGACACCGGCTAATTGATTTAACTCATCAATAAACGCACTACGCATACCGTTAAGTTGCGCAACGCGGTCTGTCATTATCTGTATTCCTGACGTAGTTAATGCTTGGCTAGCGATTTGCGCTACAGGTTCCGGTACCGGATAAGGCGGAATAACTTTTGATAGTAAATCGATGACTGTTTCACTGGCTAATGCAAAACCACAGCGTAATGACGCTAATGCAAATGCTTTTGATAGTGTTCTTAAGATCACTAAGTTATCGAAATCTTGTAGTAAAGACACTTGTGATGCCTCTGGACAAAATTCAATGTAAGCTTCGTCACAGACTATAATGGCTTTGTCTTTCGCAGCGTTCAATAAATCCGTTAAACGAGCTGAATCGAGTAGATTACCGGTCGGATTATTGGGTGCGCACAAAAATACAATCTTAACTGAATCTAATTGTGCCGCTATCGCATCGTAGTCAGGATCGAAATTAGCATCTAAATTTTGTTTGATGATATTAACACCGCAGGTTTCAGCGCTCACTTCATACATGCCGTAAGTCGGTGGGTTGATTAGAATACTATCAATACCGGGCTCACAGAATGTGCGGATCAGTAATTCGATAGCTTCATCGGCACCACGAGTGGTAATTACATTATCCGGGTTAACGCCTGCATAATCCGCGTAACCATTAATAACAGCTGTAGGCTGAAATTCCGGATAACGATTCAAACGGCTGCAATCTAAAGCATAGTGACCTGAATCTGGTGCTTCATTGGCATTTAGCCAAATGTCACCTGTACCGCCAATCCTACGTGCTGACTGATACGGCGTTAACTCTTGTACAGTCTTTCTGGCGAGTTTCGTTATCTGCTGGCTCATGCTGTTTCTCCCAAGCGTTCGATTCTGATTGTGACGGCACGTTTATGCGCGTCGAGTCCTTCTGCATCAGCCAGACAAGTGACCGTCTTCGCCAAGCTCTTGAGACCATCTTGAGATAACTCCTGAACAGTAAAGCGTTTAGTAAAATCAGCAAGCCCTAAACTTGAATAGGTTTTAGTGTAGCCATAGGTTGGTAGCACATGGTTAGTACCACTTGCATAATCACCGACAGATTCAGGAGACCAGGCCCCTAAAAAGATAGAACCAGCATGTTTCAATTTTGGTAGTAAACTACGTGCATTTTCTGTTTGCACAATTAAGTGCTCAGGTGCGTACAGGTTACTAATTGAAATTGACGTGTCTGTATCTGTAGTGATAATGATTAAACTTGATGCAATAGACTGTACGGCAATGTCTTGACGAGAAAGACAGGCCAATTGTTGCGATATTTGTTCAGAGACTTGAGCAGCAAGTTCACTTGATGATACAACCAAGATTGATTGTGAGTCTGGACCATGCTCTGCTTGTGATAATAAATCAGCAGCGATAAATCCGGCATCAGCCTGTGCATCAGCAATCACTAGAACTTCTGATGGACCGGCTGGCATATCAATTGCCGCGCCGTTTATATCAGTACTGACTTGGCGTTTTGCCTCGGTAACAAATGCATTACCTGGACCAAAAATCTTATCTACTTTAGCTATTGATTCAGACCCATACGCCATTGCTGCGATAGCTTGAGCACCACCAAGTTTGTAAATTTCGGTAACACCACACAACTGGGCAGCAAATAAAATCTCGTCTGCAATCGGTGGTGGTGTTGTTAGTACAATGCGTTCACAGTTAGCAATGTTAGCGGGTGTTGCAAGCATGAGTACAGTTGATGGTAGCGGTGCACTGCCACCCGGGATATATAAACCAACAGCATCAATTGCAACGGTATGCATTTCACATACAACACCTGGCATCGTTTCTACACGAATTGTATCTTGAACTTGTGCTTCGTGGAAAAGATGGATGTGTTGCTGCGCTTGCTTGATCGCTTGTTTAGTTTCATAATCTACTCGTTGACTTGCTGCTTCTATCTCTGCCGCTGTTACGCGTAAATTATCGACTTCAACTTTATCAAACTTTGCTGTGAGTGCTTTTAATGCGTTATCACCTTCATTTCTCACTTGCGCAATAATGTCGGTAACAATGCTACCAATTTTTGCTGAGTTTGATATTGCAGGGCGCATTAATAATGCGGATTGTTCTACCTGGCTTAGTTGATCCCATACTACTGTTTTCATGCTTGATCCTCCCTTAACATTGCTGCTGCATGCGTGCTACTAACCTAGCATTTTCTCAATTGGTAATACTAAAATTGAACTTGCGCCTAACTGTTTAAGTTCTTCCATCGTTTCCCAGAATAGTTTCTCTGTACTTACTAGGTGTACTGCAACCGTGTCTTCAGTTGATGCTAATGGTAATACCGTTGGGTTTTCAGCGCCAGGAAGTAGGGCAATGACAGTATCGAGTTGTGATTTAGGTGCGTGTAGCATGATGTATTTGCTTTCTTTTGCTTGCATTACACCTTGGGCACGAACCATTAAGCGGTCTACTAATGCTTGTTTATCTGCTGATAAAGCCGCTTTAGCTTGAATTAAAACCGCTTTAGAGTGGAAGATATCTTGTACTTCTTTAAGACCGTTTGCCTCAAGCGTTGCACCTGTAGATACAAGGTCACAAATTGCGTCCGCAATACCAGCACGTGGTGCAACTTCAACAGAACCATTAAGCATGACTGATTTAAAGTTAACACCTTGTTCATCTAAATAACGTTTTAGTAATTCAGGATATGACGTTGCAATACGTAAGCCTTCTAAAGAGTGGGGACCTTGGTAATCAAACTCTTCTGTTGCAGCAATTGATAAACGACAGCCACCAAACGTCATACGTTTAAGCAGTTTATATTCAGCTGGTTCACCCAGGCGTTGACGCTCTAGTTCTTTTTCTTCTAATTCGTTTTCGCCAATGAAACCAAGGTCAGCAACGCCATCCATGATTAAACCAGGGATGTCATCATCACGTACACGAAGTAGGTCAACTGGCATATTTTCACAGTGCGCGATCAAACGTTGTTCGCGCATGTTAATTTTAAGGCCCATTGCTTTAAGTAGGTTTTGAGATTCAGTGCTAAGACGGCCTGATTTTTGAATTGCGATTCTTAGTCTTGGTTGGTCATTTTTTGTGTCTAACATAGTCATCCTTAAACCTTGTCAAAATAATTGTCTATAAACGAAAAAACCCCCGAAAGTTCAATCTTCCGAGGGTTTTTCTAAATAAGTTCCGGAAGCTTGCATGCATACACCTCCAGTTAACAGCCTGAAAGCTAATCAAATATGATGATGGTGATGCACGTTTACTTTCAGATTGTTATTCATATGAGTTATCCAGTTAGTATGTTGTTACTAATAAGTGTGGTTGAGTTCACAATAGCAATCTAGGATAAAATTGCAATGCTTTTTTAACGATTATTTGTAACTATTGTTTATAAAGTGTTTATATTAAAACCATATGAAAATAATATTCAAACATTACAGTCATAAAACGTAGGGTGATTATTCATTTGAATAAGCAAGGTCGATGTCTTTGTTCATCTGTAATTTAAGGTTTTCAAGATTAACGTTTGCTTTAACAAAGTAGCTAGGAGAAAGTTCGATTGCGCGCTCAATAAAGTACTCGGCTTCACGATATCGACCTTCTAGTATCAGAAAGTAACCGATGTCATTATAAGCATGCTCGGTAGGCATAACTTGCTTTAATGTTTGCAATGCTTTGCTATACATACCTTTACGCGTGTAAACCAACCCTAAATTTAGCCAGGCGCGTTTAAATTTATTATCTATGTCAATCGCTTTCTTATATTGAATTTCGGCTTCAACAAAATTACCTGCTAAATAATAAGAGTAACCGATATTAGTGTAAACGGAGGGGGTTTGTTCAGATAAAGGGATCACAAGCTGTTGAGTTTCAATGGCTTGTTGGTGCTTTCCTTCTAGATCTTGTATCACAGCAAAAGCACTGTAAGCGGGCAAGGGCGAGTTGCTATCAAGAGATACGAACTTGTAATCGTTGTTCAGTGTATTTCCTAGTCTTAATTGGTCGGCTGTAATTGCCTTGATTAATAATTTAGTTGCTTGTTTTTTTTGTTTTTTCTCTAGATATAATATCCCCAGTTGTGCTTGAGCTAGGTGATGATTAGGTTCTTGTAATAGCAAATGTTTAAAAGCCGTTACAGCGAGTTCATCATGGCCTTGTTTTACTTCCAGCATGCCAATATTATAAAATATTTGTGTGTTAGATATTTTATTTACTTCAGCTGTGTCGTCTTCGTACTCTTGATCTAGTGATTTAATATACAGCACTATCGCCTTATCAAACTGCTGATTTTGCTCAGCATAGCGAGCATTTTTTATTAACGTTTCGCGTGATTCTGGGGGGATGTCAGCGAGTGATCGTAATTCTGGTTGCCCGCTTGTTGTCGTACAACCAGATAGCAATATGATCAGTATTAGGTACAGTTTAATCATTGTCATTATCCTTAATATTAAAATGCTTTATCCCAAACCTTTATTACATTTAGCACTGCCGGACCAATGGCGACGATAAAAAAAGACGGCCAAATACAGCACATCATAGGGAATATCATTTTCACACCTAATTTAGCGGCTTGCTCTTCAGCTCTTTGTAAGCGTTTTTCTCTGTATTCGTCAGCGTATACTCTGATAGTGGCTGCCACACCAGTACCTAACTTTAAGCTCTGTACTATGACCGAATTAAGCCCGCGAATATCTTCAAGACCTGTTCGGTTGCTGAACTCTTGAAGTGCTTGTTGTAATGTTAGGCCGTACCTTACTTTGCTACAGACAAGGCCAAGTTCAAAAGAAAGATTAGGGTGGGAAAGTTGTAACTCTCTGCTTACTCTTTGAAATGATTCAAGTAAACCAAGGCCTGCTTCACAACATACGACAAGTAAATCAAGTGCGTCAGGAAAGTATTTACGTAAATCATTCATTCGACGGGTTGCAAGTTTAGATAAAATTATACCTGGCAATAAATAAGAGATACTTAGAGCAGCAAAAATAATGAATACAGCGACCTTATTAGACAAGTTTGGTATCTGCCTCACACTAAAAATCGCAATTGTTAACCCGACTAATAAAGCGAATAATTTTATGGCATTATAAATCTTCAATGCACTTTGGGAGTGAAACCCTGCATGAATGAGTAGCTCTTTTGTAGATGAGTCTCCCTGGTAGCGTTTATTAATAAATGGGATAGAATCAAGTTTCTTCATTGTATGCTCTAGTGATGATTCATATCCTTTACTCACGTCTACTGAGGAGGACGGTGTGTTAGATAGTTTGTTAAGTTGTGCTCTAACAGGTGAGTACAGACCGGAAAATAAATAAGAGAGGGCAACCGCTAACGTAATACCTGTTATGCCTGCAACTAAATAAATACCCCATTCAATCATATCTGGGTTAGATGTAATTGATGCAATTATTATTTGGATTTGTTCCATTGTTTAGACCTCTATCTTAATAAGTCGGCTTATCCACCAGATCCCTATAAACATACCAATCCCACCCCATTTTAATAAATTTAGACCTTCTGGAGTGCCCATTAATACGTTGGCATAATCTGGAGATATGACATATAAACCAGCAAAAAGAATGAAAGGAGTCAGTGAGAGGATCCAGCCTGAAAGTCGTCCCTCTGCAGATAATGTTTTAACGCGTCTTTGGAAAGTAAAGCGCTGGCGAATGATTTTAGACAGGTTTTCTATATTTTCAGCTAAATTACCACCCGTTTCTTTTTGTATTGATACGGCACTAGAGAAAGCCATCGCGGATGTAGTTGGCACGCGTTTAACAAAAGAGAGCAAGGCGGTGTGAATATCATTACCATAATTAATACGGTTGAACATTATTCTAAATTCATTAGATAAATCACCATCCGTTTCTTCAAATACCAACTTCAATGAATCACTAAAAGCGTAACCTGCCTGTAACCCACGTTTTAAGACATCTAACGCTTCAGGAAATTCACGTTCGATGTTTTCCATACGTTTATTGATGTTTCTATTGATAATCATATGCATGATACACAGAGTGAAAATAATGGAAAATATGGACACAACAATATCGAGAGTGATAAACCATATTGAAGCAGCTACAATGCAGCAAGATGCTAGGGTTATCAATAAGTACTGATAACCCAACAAGTTAGAACCCGACAATTCCATTTTGTAGCTTAGGTTATTTATCCAAGGTCGAGATTCAAGCCATTGTAAAAAAGGGGGTAATGTCTCAATCTTTTTATTGAGTAGAATTTCAGCGGCAATATCATTATTTTCATTTGCTAAAGAGTTTAAGTGTTTACGAATGTTTTTGGCACTTGCGCGTTGTGGATTATAGACAGAGATAAATAAGCTTTGGAATAAAAGAACAACAGTCCCAAATACTAATAATAAAAATAACAGTTGATTATTCATAGACCCTCACCTAAAACCCATTATTTGCCAAGTCAGATGTGAATACACTTTGTGGAATTTCAATTCCTTTGGACTTTAAGTCTCGAATAAATGTAGGGACAACACCTGTCGCGATAAATTTACCTCGGATTGAACCATCTTCAGATTTACCTTCACGCCTAAAACAGAATATTTCTGACATGGTAATCATATCGCCTTCCATACCTGTTACTTCTTGAATACTGGTCACTCGTCGTTTCCCATCTTCTTGGCGTTGCAGTTGCACCACGACATCTATTGCTGAAGATATTTGAGTTCGGATATTTTTGATCGGCATATCAAAGCCTGCCATGCATACCATATTTTCTAATCGTCCGAGTCCATCTCGTGGGGTATTTGCATGCAAAGTAGTCATGGACCCTTCATGACCGGTATTCATCGCTGCTAACATATCAATGGCTTCACTGCCGCGGATTTCACCGATGACAATTCGGTCTGGGCGCATACGCAAGCAGTTCTTCACTAAATCGCGCTGATTGACTTCACCCGTGCCTTCTATGTTCGCGGGTCTTGTTTCTAGCCTTACAGTGTGTGGCTGTTGTAATTGAAGCTCTGCGGAATCTTCAATCGTGATGATCCTTTCATCATTAGGAATAAAGCCTGAAAGAATATTCAATAGTGTTGTTTTACCGCTACCTGTACCACCAGAAATGAGGATGTTAAGTTTACCTACAACAGCTGCATTGATTAAATCAGCCATGCTTTGACTAATAGAATCGTATTCAATGAGTTGTTCTACTTGTAATTTATCAACGGTAAATCGACGAATTGACAGCGCTGGGCCATCTAAAGCAAGTGGGGGTATGATTGCATTAATTCGGCTGCCATCTTTTAGTCGGGCATCAACCATAGGTGATGATTCATCAATTCGTCTTCCTACGCCAGATACAATGCGGTCAATGATACTGAGTAAATGCTTATCGTCATGAAATTGAACAGCGACTTGTTCTAGTTTACCGTTACGCTCAACAAATATACGGTCATAGCTGTTTACCAAGATATCGGCAATACTTGGATCTTCGAGTAGTGTTTCTAATGGGCCTAAACCAAGTATTTCATCTGTAATTAATTTAATTAAAATGTTTCTAATATTTAAATTTATAGGTCTAGTTTGTTTATTTAAAAATAAAAAACAGGACTCTTCAATTTTTTTCTTTGCTACATCGTGATCTAACGTTTCGAGTACCGATAAGTCAAGTTGAGTGAGGAGTTGGCTGAAGATTTCTTGCTTAGTTTCCATATCAATACTTGTGAGCATTGAAAAAGGGTCATTATGATTGTTGCTGACAAATTCCATTATTGTCTCCTAAATATTTTAGAAAGTATTGATTGCTCTTTATCTGGAAGATTGAGCGGGAACAACTCTCTTATTATGTTTGATATTTCAGTTTTAATTACTTTGTGGTTGGCGACTTTTAAAAGAGGTGATCCTGAATTTATCCCTTCATTTGCTAACTCATAGTTATTGCTTACAATAAATACACTGTCGACATCGAGAACGTTTTTAATATCATTGATTGAAATATTGTTATTTTTGCTTGAAAATCGGTTAACGATAATGTGCAGTTTGTTAGTTGGGATCCCGAGGTTCATTGTTAATTGCTGTATGAGCATCTTCGTTTCACGCAGACTGAGAATATTCTGTTGCACAGTGATGATGATGTTGTCTGATAGGTTAATTATCGGTATTGCGTATGGCTCAAGGCCTCGAGATAAATCAATTAATACTAAATCATGATTTAACTTTATTTTCCATATAAGTTGAGGAAGTTGGTCTAGGGCACCTATATTCGAATTTAATAAGGTGAAAGGCTTACTGGGCAGTAAGCCTAGATTTCCTCGTTTTGACATTATAGCGTTAATCGCAGTGTTATCTAATTGCTCTAATTCGGATAGTGCATCAGTGATAAAGTAATTAGGCTCGAAATTAAACGTATCAGCGAGTGTTCCGTAGTTTAGATCAGCATCTATGACCGCTATCTCTTCAGTACTTAAATTAGCACTGAGCTCAGCTAGGCAACTGGTAATAAAGCTTGCCCCTGAGCCAGGTTTACCATTTATGATTGTAAATACAGGTGCAATTTTACTTGTTTTTATCAGCTCATTTGCTGTTTTTAATAAAGATAAGTAGAGTTCTTTTTCGACATCTGCAATCGAAATTATGTCCTCTACATTGTAATTAATAGCTACCCTAACCAGATCGTTTTTAATCTTATCCGCCAGTATGATAAATTTTATATCATGATTTGAAATTGTCTCAATCATTAATTTAGTTATATTATCATCTACGGCCACTAATATTATTAGATTGAAATTGTTTAAATTGTCAGGTAACGATGCTGAATACGTGACATCGAAGTTAGATATTAGAGCACAATAATTTTTTAGTTCAGGTTCAATGCTTGTATTATTACAAACGATTAATACGCTTAAAGGGTAAGGTAATATCATTGGCTGAAATGTGACCTGATCATGACAAGGTAATGTTTTATCAAATCCAAGGATGTTATTTGAACTTGGCTTGTTCATGTTAGATTCCTTTTTAAAATATAAACTACAACTTAGGTGAGTTAATTAAGTTAAGTTTAAACAGGACTACATTGAGTCAATCCGAATCTTGTAACTCCAAGGCTTTCTCGGGGTAATGTGGTTGAAAAAGTGGGAGAGCTTAATGTAAAGGATAGACCTGGAATTAATAATTGATGCTGATAATTAATTATATTTGCTCTTACATAACGAATGGTACTGAAAGTTGTTACGGGTAGACCTGTTACGCCAAGATATTCAACTTGTATATTTTCTGCAGTTAAGTTTGTTATAAGCGGGTTATTATTAAATAGTGCTGCATTCATCATGTCCGTATGAGAGGCAATATTAGCTTGGTCTAAATCACACACGACAGCTAATCTAGCGCTTCGCCTAGTGACTTCAGTGAGCACATTCCAAGTGAAAAATAAGCGCGCTACTTCTAAAACTGCAAATAGTAATAGAAAAAATAAACTGCCGACTATCGCGAATTCAACAGCATATATACCACGTTGAGTGCTAAATTTCTTATGTTGGGCATATTGTTTGGTATTCATAAAGCCCTCATTGTATAAGTTGAAATTAATGGGAAACTTAAATCAATATCGTTGCCAAACCCAAATGTTGAAAGCGAAGTTGCAAAGATCGGCTGCCAAGGATAGGAGACATTGAGTGTAACGAAGTCTCCGCTTGTTGTAATTGTTATAACACTGGCTGATAAGTTAGGTAATAGCTCTGTCGTTGAGGTTAGATCACCATAAGTAATGAGTTTTTCGATATCAGCTTCAACCTCAGGTGAGACAGACACAATCCCAGTAGCGAGCCTCGCATTGGTCATTAAATAACGATTGGCGTTTCGGATAGTGTTATTTAGGGCTGTGTATTGATACAGTAAGCGCCCAAATTCTGCCGTCGCAAAAATGAAGAGTAATAAAAAAGGCACGATGATGGTGAACTCAACGGTAGCTAGCCCGGTTTGTTGCTTTTTATGTTTGATGAGCGTTTTCATAGTGCACCTTTACGAGTCTGTGCTGCCATTAACATGATATAAAACGTATTTGAATAAACCGTCCTCATCAACAGGGTCTCCTGAGGGGGCTCCTTCTGCGGCACAATTTTCGATAAATTCACCGACTACATATGACCCTGGTCCGGTATGCTCTGTTGTTTGAGTCAAGAAAAAGCAGGCGACCCCTAAATAATCTAAATCGTTCTGGCCGTTTGTTTCCCCCGTGCAACTGCCAATGACGACATTTAGTACTCTTCTATCTGTGAGAGCGGGACTGCTATCGTTTATAGATCCTCCCATGCCAGTAGCTGGACTATGACAAAAGCTGTTGTTTTCACTATAAGTTTCATAGCTATAGCGTTTGTCCAAAGCATCGGTCTCGAGGCCTGTACCTGCGACGTCTAATTCAATATGAGGTCCTTCGCAGGTATCAACATCTCTAGGGTGGTCATCTTCATTGAGTTGATTTCCATTGGGCCATTGGCCCATTCGTGTATTTAGTCCGTCAGATACTGGACCTACTTTATTGCCTGGTTCTGTTGGAACTGAGCCATTATTTTCACCTAAAGAAAAGCAAGACTCACCGTCGACTTCTCCAGCCAATGCTTTTTTTATATCATTAGCACCACTGGCGCCATCTAAACGAATGAGTTGGAAATTACCCGGACCAATAGGAGATGAACCTGTAGACCCCATCTTCATTACATGCAAGTCACCTTGGGTGAATCCGTAATTAGCATCGGCTGGATCGTCTGCGCATACAACTAATGGCACGAGGTCATCAAAGCAGTCCTCGAGGTGTGTACTTGGACCTGCCATGGCTGTTGCCGATATTTCCTTGTTAAAGCTTACCGCTTGGGCTAAAAAGTTGTTAAGTACCACTTGAGATAAAGTCACCATGACATATTTAGCGTCTGAACTTGTACTTGAAACAAATGGATCTGGTCGTAATGAAAATTCAACTTGAAGCTGATTCGTAATCGAATTACTTGTTATATTGATGTTCCCGTTACTGATATCAATCTCAGTGAGTAGTTCATGTTGGTCTGAATGCGCTAAATTAAGCCTGAGTATGTCTACTACGGCGAGTCTCGCTTCATCTTGGGTTGCGCTATCTCCAACTTCTTTCGCTGCATGTAGAGCCGCGCTATCAACAAGGTTTTGTATCTTACCTTTGTTTAATAACATATGACCCCCATCAAGCACTAACGCGGCCAAAATTACTAATGCAAATAAACTAACCGTGAACATGATTAATATATTGCCATGTTGCTTATAACGATTATTGAAATGTCGATTAGCTATCATATTCACACCTATTCCGCCTGTTCTATGTCACGAGCTGTCTTAGCGTCATACGTAGTTTGGTGGTAGCTCTTAATGATATTTTCGCCATAAATACCAGATATACCATTCACAATGCCGTCATTTGAAACAGGGGCTTGTGGATCTAATATCTGAAGTTCTTTAATGTGCAATGTCGATGCAGATAATTGATAGTCAGGTATCTGGTTACACGCGACAAATAATGGTGTTAATAAAAGTATAAGGCTAATGTGTTTCATGCTATTTCCTTAATTTAACTGATGACCATACTGTTCTTCTGTACCACCTGTATTCGGTGTGATAGCTGAACTATTGGAGTCATCTTTTTCATTCGGAGATGTGCTATTTTTAGCGCTTTCTTGATCGGTCATTTTCCCAAGTAAGTAGAATTCCATGTCAGATACAGGAACAAAACCATCGGTAGGCAAAGGCACACCTTCTTTATTAAACGGACGTACTAACCTTGGTGTAACCATGATGACTAGCTCCGTTTGGCCACTAATATATTCATGACTACTAAACAATTGGCCAAGAATTGGGATGTCGCCTAAACCAGGTACTTTAGATACCGAGTCTCTCAAGTTGTCACTGAGTAATCCGCCAATTGCGATTGACTGACCATCAGCAAGTTCAATGGTAGTTTCTGCTGAACGTTTAACTAAGGAAGGAACTATAATTGTCGCAGACGACCCAATTGGTGAGACACCTAAACTATTGACGTTACTAATTTCACTTACAAGCACTTTCAAGCTAAGGTTAATTTTTCCAGAGTCAAGAATAGTAGGGACGAAGCTTACTCCGACACCGAAATCTCTATACTCAATCGTAGTACCATCTTCACTTGGTACTGGAATTGGGAATTCACCACCAGATAAAAACTCCGCCTTTTGACCACTTAATGCCGTGATATTAGGTTCTGCTAATATTTTTGCTAGACCGTTACTTTTAGCAATATCCAAGGTGAAGTTAAATAGCATATCACCAGTTAAATAGCTGGCGAATATACCGGAATCTATAGAAGGAAAGATAGCTGAATTACCTGAGATTGCGCCGCCTGTGAAGTCCGAGCCGGTAAATGCTAATAAAGTATTTGCGTCTAAATTACGTGCTACTTCGGTGCTGACTTCTGCAACGGTTACTTCAAGCATGACTTGTTGTCCACCGCCAATCGATATCATATTAATAACAACACTTTTGTTTTTAGTTGTGGTTGCTGCTGTGGCATACCCCTGTGCGAGCTTAATTGCGGTATTCATTTTTGATAATGAAGTAGACTGGCCACTCACGAGTAGTTGTCCTTGGGATGTCTGCACACCTATTTCTTCATTAGGTAAAAATTGATGTAAGCGTTTTCTTAGGCTGTTTAGATCATGCGTGACTTCTAAATTCATTACCTCAACTAAATTGTCCTTTTCATCCCAAATCATGACGTTAGTTGTACCAAGTTGTTTGCCGACAATGTACAGCTCGCTACTACGCAGTATTAATATATCTGCTATAGCGGGGTTACCAACAGAAACACGATGTATTGGTTGTTTCATGTTTAAATTTTTAGATTTGAAAATAGGAATTTTAACACTATCATCATCTAACGCAGTTGGTCCGCCTGCAAAAGAGGTGCTTGTAGAGAGACAAAATACTAGAAATAATGAAAGACACTTTAACCGTTTACAATATAAATTTATAACTTGAAGAAATACCATCATATTCGTCACCTATCTAGGGCTTATCATTAGATCTTAAGTTGAACGGACTCTTGCGCCGTTCCACGGATGATTTCAACTTTTCGATTATTCGATTGCTTACTACGTACTCGAAGGGGTTGTATTTTTTTTATTGGTTTAATGACTGTATCGATAGGTTGTGTGGCTAACTCGGGATCGCTACTGTTGTTGGTGTTTACTGCAGTATGATTATCGATTGGATTGCGGAGTGCTAATTGTAAACTGCCTTGGCTTTTTGCTGTTAGCAGTGACTCAGCCTGTTCTAAGCCAACTTCGACGGTAACTGCTCTGACTAATTGTGGTGTATTTTCACTTTGTGCCGCACGTTGATCAATCGCTAAAATCTTGATATTTGCGAGAACAACTTCAGTCGTGATTTTACCGTTACTTTCCATCGTGCTGAGAATATCGACTCTGTTACCAGGTAAGAGAAACCCTGCTACACCGACAACGTCATTTACACGAATGGTGATAGCACGCATATTGGCAGTAATTAAACTGGCTAATGTACTGCCTTCACCTTTGACAAATAAGCGTTCTTTGCGAATCAGGTCACCTCTGTATATTGGATCTTTCGCGATCATACCGAATATATCTTCTGGGTTTTCAATGGTACTTTCAGTTGAGAGTGACTTAGGAAGTGCCTTGAGTATGATGTGCTTTGAATCAATTTGTGTTCCTATGCTTAAATCCATTGTTGCAATTGCGACATAGACTTCATTTTCTGCTGCTTCCGGTTTATTAATTTCTAACCAGTTACGTGCAACCATTATTGCACCAATACCAAATACGGCAGATAACAAGATAGAGAGTAGTGTTTTTTTATTCATTTGGTACCTACCTATCTGATAGATTAGTGGATTTAACTAACAAAATAATGTTTCCAAGCCGTATCGATCAATTGGTTATCAACTTCAGGATCAAGTTCGTTAAACTTGATTTGATCGCTGACAATACTCAATAAATCACTGGGAAAGCAGGGCAGGAACGGCTTCTTTGTTACCAAGTGATGGGTATTAATCAGATAATTGAATGTTTCAGTTGTACAGGATAATTTGAGGTCAGCGCAAACGTTAAACCACAACGTTTGATAATTACTTAGTGTAAGTGGGTTGAACTCAATTTTATAACCAAGACGACGTAAGAAGGCCTCATCAACAAGGGCTGCTGGTTCTAAATTGGTTGAGAATAATAATATAAGCTCAAATGGTATTTCAAAATGGACGCCGTTAGGTAAAAACAAAAAGTCTCTGCGTTCTTCTAATGGAATAATCCATCGGTTGAATAATTCCACTGGCGTAATCTTTTGCCTGCCAAGATCATCGAGCAATAAGATGCCGTTATTGGCTTTCATCTGCAAAGGGGCTTTGTAGGTTTTACTCGTCGGGTCGAAATTTACTTCTAGCATTGATTCTGTCAGTTCACCGCCAGTTACCAGTAAGGGACGATGACATAAATACCAACGCGGGTCATGGCCTTGATCTAGATTAAACAGCGTTTCTGAATCCTCGCTCGATGTACAGTCAGCAAGGTCGTGTACTTGAGGGTCATAAACTTGAATTATGTTATTGTTTATTTCAATCGCCGATGGTATTAGCACATCATCCTTAAATAATTTATTTAAATTACGACAGAGGTAGCTTTTACCTACACCTGGTTTGCCATATATCAATATCGGTTTTGTTGAGTTTAATGCTGGACCTATTGCGCTGGTTAATTCCTCAGAAAACATTAAATCTTTAAATGTTGCGTTCATACGTTGTTTTGTTATTTGGGTATGTCTACTGGTTTGCTGGGTGACAACACTAACGTATTGTATTAATGGTACAGGTGCAGGCCCTACATAGCCGTTATGAGAAAATGCTAATTCAGCTTCTTTTTCACCAATGCCAGATAATGCATAACGCATTTGACCATTGCTGGCACTTTGCTTGTTTTCTATCCAAGATAAATCTTTAGCTATATCCATTAACGATTGTACTATCCCACCACTCAATGCTAATGCGGCCGACAAATCTCTAATCGTGGCTATATTCAATTCTTGTATATGTTTTATTAACAACTGGATAAGCAGTTGGGTCGAAAGACCTGTCTCCTCAATTGTCGTTGGACGTCGAGCTAATTTATCAGGAGTGAGTGATAATAAGTTGGCACACTCTATCGAGGTTGAAATATTTTGGTTATTGTTCGTATCTGCGGATATTGCGGTCATGGCAATGCCTATGTGATTTAAACAGATGAGTCGTTTTTATACAAAAGAGTTTAGTAAGCGATTAATGCTGGGGTCTAAATAGCAGGCGAGTAACCAACCGAGCATTAACGCCGGTGCATAAGGTACTTGCACCGCACCCATATCACCTGGTTCGGGTTTAAAATATGTACGGGTGTAAATGCAATCTGTATAACGAGATATAGCTAGCTTAACACCATTAAACCCAACGGTTTTTATTGCGATTAATATACTTGTAAAGACGCCAAAAACTATCGCATATGCAATGGACCAAATAATGATGAGTGGGCCTGAAAGGGCGCCTATAGCGATCATTATTTTGACATCGCCAGCACCAAGAAGGCGGAAGGCGAAGGCTGGAAGTAAAACAACAAGTGCTAACGCTGCGCCTGATAATGATTGACCCAATCCGAATAGACCATTAAATGTAGTGTTGATTATTAACCCTAACAATAACGTTATTAGACATAACTTGTTAGGAATACGTTGATAACGTAGGTCAAAATATAAGGCAATACTTAGCATTATAATTGATGCTGTAACATTTATTAACAACGTATTATCGTCCATAATATCACCACGGTTGAGTATCATGTGTTGGTGTGCTTACACTTCCTAAGGAACAACAACTGTAGGCGTTCCACCTATTGCAGTGGTTAACGAGTCAAGTCGATCTGAAGCCGCACCACCTAAATCAGTGAAAGCAGTTACAAGGGCACCAACAACTAAACCACCAGCTACAGCATACTCAACCGCAGTTAGACCACTTTCGTCTTCGATAAAATCTTGGATAAACATTGATAATTTATTCATTTTTAGTACTCCAATAAATTGCTTTAAATACACAAATATAGATTAATACATTGATTTTATTAGTTTTACTTCTTAATGCTCCTTGCTTTAGAAGCATATACATAAAAGTAGAGCACTATCTGATTATTGGCTATTTTTTATTGTATTAATTTGTTAAATATGTATCAACTTGTTAAATATATATCAACTTGTTAATTCTTTGTTGGTTTGCTAAGCGTGTATTGGGTGTTATGGGCGTCTTTTTTGTAGAGGTCGTTGCGAAAGTTGATTCTCCCTAAGTGGTCAACCCATGTTGTTTGATAAGTGATAAAGACGGGCAGTGTTCTAGCAAGCCTTACGTGTGTAGTTTCAGATTTATTGTTATCGTGATTGATAAGTAAGCTAGTGAGTAAATTGTTTGGTTCTTGCAGGCGAATACAGCCATGGCTAAGCGCTCTATTGTATCGATTAAACAAGTGCTTAGTGGGTGTGTCATGTAAGAAGATAGCGTTGTTATTTTTAATATTAAACCGCACCTTGCCTAAAGCGTTATTATTGCCAGCTCGTTGAACTAAGCGGTATTGTCCTAACATATCTTGCAAGTTCACAGGTATCTCTTGGTACACTGTATTAGCACCATAACCCTTGGCTAAGTGGAAATTAAGATTTTTTAGCGCAGTGCTATTCTTGCTGTGCAAAGGTAAGAGCTCGTTATTGATTATGTTACGCGTAGGTGTCCATGTGGGATTGAGGGTGACGGAATTGACCTCTGTGATCATGACTGGCGTTTGGTTACTCGGTTTGCCAACAATGACTTTCATTTTCAAAACAGACTTACCCTTATCTACGAGCATTAAATCAAATCCGGGTATATTGACCATAATGTACTTACTTGGCGGAGTTCGCGGTAAAGAAAGCCAACGCCATAAGTTAACTTGGAGCTTGTTGATACGCGTTGCTATGCTTTGGTTTAATGCATCCGTTGTGTGTATATCAAGTTTCCCGGACGGCTTTAACCCATGACGGCGCTGAAAATGCTTTATACCGTTCATGATGCTCTGATCAAATATGTTTAACCTATGCTTTGATGTCGAACCTGTTTTCAAGTCATTCAATGTAACTAACTTATGTCTGAGTATCCTAACTTCTCTATGCGCTTGGCCTAGCCGTGGGTTAAATGTATCCGTGAGCGGCGGCCAGTCAATATCCTTGATGTGTCTGTATTTGTTAATCGCCTGCCTTAAACGTATCACCGCGTTAAATTGTGGCATTGCTGAGTCAATATAGGCTGGCAGCGTATCGTTTTTAATCGCGGCTTTAAAATCAGCGGGGTTATTTGCTACCGAACTTAATTGATTCCCCTGTGATTGCGAGGCTATGTAATACAACTCAAGGCTAAGTGCTTTGTCTGTTGCTTCCATGTTACTCAATTCATGGCGAGTGAGCTTAGGGTGTTCTCTAATGCCTAGGTCAGCTAATAAACTTAATAATGTAAGGCCTGATAGATTAATTCGATGCGCATCAAAAAATAATAACTTACCTTTATTGATACTTTGTAGCTCTGTGTATATATGTTGATCTGGCAGGGGGGAAGAAATCGTCTTTATTGGTTTGATACTGTTTGAATTGCTTGCATAAGTGTTTTTATGGAAAGAGATAACAATTAATGTAATGGCCAGTGTGTTGAATATTAATTTCGTTCGTGAATGTCGCTCATTACGCATCAGTCTATCCTTAGATTACTTTTTAAATAGGACTAAATATTAGTTAATCTTTTAAGTGTAGATGTGAATCTATTTTAGGAGGGGAGGGATTACGTTAACAATTTTAAAATGATGGGAAGTGAACTTGCTGGTGATTAAGTCATCATGAATTAAACGAGAGTTAATTAAGTCAGTCGGAGTTGAATAGGAGTTACTTAAGTGATTGCAAGTTTGTAAGTGAGGCTTCATCTGGGAGAGAATGCCTCTCTACTTACAGAGTAATATTATGTGATCTATTACTCGCGCTCTAATAATAATAGTTTGTTGTCTACATCAGCCCAATCGTCTGCATCTGCTGGTGGCTCACATTTTTCGGTGATAACTGGCCATTGTTCTGCGAGTTCTGCATTAATTGCGATAAACACTTGTTGATCTTCTGGTACTTCATCTTCCTGAAATATCGCATTAACAGGGCATTCTGGTTCGCAAAGTCCACAATCAATACATTCTATTGGATTAATAACTAAGAAGTTTGGTCCTTCATGAAAGGCGTCTGCTGGGCATACTGGAACACAATCACCATGTTTACATTTAATACAATTTTCGGTTACGACAAAAGCCATGATGCTTGATCCTCACATTTCAAAGTGGAGGCATTATACGTAAGCAGGCTTTAAAAGCAATTAACATCCCATTTAGAACCTAAAACAGGCATGAAAACAACCTAGATTCAAATAATAAAATGCATATTTCTTCATAATAACGTAAAATGCCCGCCCTAAGATTTTAGTTTACTAGCTAGTGCGCCAACTGCGTGATGCCTTTTCATATTTGGATAATTTTCTATGTTACGTTTAACCGATGTAAAACTTCCGTTAGATCATAATGATCAAGCAATTAATGAATATATTTTAGAGAGATTGTCACTTAAACCTGAACAATTAATTGAATATACTGTTTTCCGTCGTGGTTATGATGCACGTAAACGTAATGTAATTATCCTAATGTATACATTAGACGTTACATTGGCTGATAGTGTAAATGAAGACGCATTACTTGCTACATTTGAAAAAGATCAGCATGTTCGTGTAACACCTGATATGTCATATAAATTCGTTGCTGAGAAAACGGAAGAGATAGAACAGCGTCCTGTTGTTATTGGCTTTGGTCCTTGTGGTCTATTTACTGCATTAATCCTAGCGCAAATGGGTTTACGTCCAATTGTACTTGAACGTGGTAAAGAAGTGCGTGAAAGAACTAAGGATACCTTTGGATTTTGGCGTAAACGCGTATTAAATCCAGAATCAAACGTTCAATTTGGTGAAGGTGGTGCGGGTACATTCTCAGATGGTAAACTTTATAGCCAAGTGAAAGATCCAAAATTCCATGCTCGTAAAATTCTAACTGAATTTGTTAAAGCTGGCGCACCTGAAGAGATCATGTATTTAAGTAAACCACATATTGGTACATTTAAATTGGTGACTATGATCGAAACAATGCGTAAAGAGATTATTGAACTTGGCGGTGAAATTCGTTTTAGTGCGCGTGTTGATGATATTCTTATCGAAAACGATCAAGTCACGGGTGTAGAACTTGCTGGTGGCGAAATCATTGAAACAAATCATGTTTCTTTAGCGATTGGTCATAGTGCTCGTGATACATTTGAAATGCTGCAAAAACGTGGTGTTTACCTAGAAGCGAAACCTTTCTCAATCGGTTTCCGTATTGAACACAAGCAAGCTGCAATTGACGATGCGCGTTTTGGTAAAAATGCAGGCAACCCATTACTTGGCGCTGCAGATTACAAATTAGTTCATCATTGTAAGAATGGTCGTTCAGTATATAGCTTCTGTATGTGTCCTGGCGGAACCGTTGTTGCAGCGACATCTGAAGAAGGTTGTCTGGTAACAAACGGCATGAGCCAATACTCACGTAACGAAATGAATGCAAACAGCGCTATTGTTGTGGGTATTACACCCGAAGATTACCCAGGTAACCCATTAGCAGGTATCGATCTACAACGTAAATGGGAACAAAACGCGTTCGTTATCGGAGGTAGTAATTACGATGCACCGGGACAAACGGTTGGTGATTTCCTTTCTGGTAAAGGTGAGGGTGAATTTGGTGATGTTGTTCCATCATACAAGCCAGGGCTTAAATTTACAGACTTGAGTAAAACACTACCACCATTTGCTGTAGCTGCTATTCGTGAAGCGATCCCTGCTTTTGAAAAGAAAATTAAAGGTTTCTCTGCGAAAGATGCAACATTAACAGGTGTTGAAACACGTACATCATCACCAGTAAGTATTAAACGTGGTCGTGACTTCCAAAGTATCAGCACTAAGGGTCTATTCCCTGCTGGTGAAGGTGCTGGTTATGCTGGTGGCATTTTATCTGCTGGTATTGACGGTATCAAGGTTGCTGAAGCAATGGCGCTTTCTATGCTGGTAAAAGAAGACTAATTACGATTGACGATTGATTGTGAATCGTGAATACAAAAAAGGAGAGTCTACTTTTTAATAGTAAGTAGCTCTCCTTTTTTTGCAATGTTTTAATCTATATACAATTTAATACACGCTATATAATTTAATAGACGTAGGTATTAATCAATAAGATTGAAATCGTTACGTAATATCTCAATGATCTCAGCTTTCGGATTATCAGATAAGACGATCTTATTACCTGTAATTTTTTCTGCGATATTAAGGTATGTTTCTGAGATAGACATCAATACAGATGTTGGTAGTGCGTTATGTTCAGCAAGTGCTAAACGCTCATCCATTCTGTTTTTGTTAAGTAAGATGTCAGGTTCAGGGAAGTAGTTAAGTAATAACTGGCGGAAACCTTCTTTAGAATTCTCAACAACATTGCCTTCACGGAATGCTGGACCATCCCAAATACGCGATGAATCAGGCGTACCTACTTCATCCATATAGATGAGCTTGTCTTGGCCTTTTCTGTCTGTTACATAACCAAATTCAAATTTAGTATCAACAAACATTTGATCAACACCTGCAAGTGCATCACTGATCACATCAAAACCTTCTTTTAACAGTTTTTCGTAATAAGTAATGTCATCAAGCGATTTGAAGTTAAATGCTTCGTAGTTGTCAGAAATGTTTTCGCGTGTGATGTTAACATCATCAACAGCTGGTACACCTGGGATGCCTTCTAAAATACCTTTAGTAGACGGTGTGATAAGTAATTCTGGTAGTTTCTGGTCTTTAGTAAGACCCTCTGGTAGTTCGATACCACAGAAATTACGTTCACCTTGGCTATAAGCACGCCACATTGAACCTGTGATGTATTGGCGACAAATCGCTTCAATCATAACTGGCTTAGCTTTTTGAACGATCCAAATGAATGGGTGAGGAATATCAAGAATATGGCTGTCAGCTAAACCGTTTTCACGGAAAGACTTAAACCAATGGTTTGAAATTGCGTTTAACGCAGCACCTTTCCCAGGTACACCACGCATGCCGCCTTCACCGTGCCAGATACAATCAAAAGCAGAAATACGATCACTAATAACCATAATTGCAAGTGGTGCATCTGCCGCTACATCATAACCTTTTTCTTCGATTAGACGACGACTATCGGCTTCAGTTAACCAGTAAACAGAACGTACTTTACCACTGTGCACAGGCTTATCTGTACGGATTGGTAAATCATTGTTTACAGCTAATACTTTATCAGCAAGACTCATTGTTAACTATCCTTATTGAGTTTATCGTTTAAATACCTAAGTAACTTGGAAGAGTTTCTTTCTATTTCCCTGAAGGCTCTTCCAAGTTACTTTGGACTCATTTAGCTAGATTCGAGGTGTTGCTGTCGATTTGAGGGCGATTTTACCAGAAGTAGGGCGCGATTCCACTATTACTGACTAATTTTGTTAAAAATAACAAGTTATAAGTAATAGTATTTTGTTAACAGGGTTGAAAAACAACCATCAGTTTCGCTTTATACAACATGGATTTGATTATTGGTAAGAGTGATGGTATTAAATGCTGTCTAATAATAATAAATGGAAACTTGTTTGTGATAGAGCAATATTTTTTATCGGGTGGCGCGTTAGCCAAAGTCATCGATGGCTATACAGCTCGTCAACCGCAAATTGATATGGCAAAGGCCATTAACAATGTGATCGCAAGCAAGGGCAACTTAATTGTAGAGGCTGAAACGGGCACGGGTAAAACGTTCGCTTATCTTATTCCTGCTTTGATTAATGACAAAACAACAATCATAAGTACTGGTAGTAAAAACTTGCAAGAGCAGTTATTTAACCGTGATTTACCCTTTATTATTGATGCCTTAAACAGCAAGGCTAAAACAGCATTATTGAAAGGCCGTAATAATTACCTGTGCACAGAACGTTTAACGCGTTTAAGCCGTGAAACACAATATCAAAATCAAACTATATTAAGCGATTACGTTAAAGTCAAAGGTTGGTCTAATATTACGATTAGCGGGGACATGAGTTCCGTGCCAGGGCTTAAAGACGACGCTGAAATATTACCCTTAGTAACATCGACAAATGATAACTGTTTAGGGCGTGATTGTCCTGATTATGAAGATTGCTTCTTGGTTAAAGCCCGTCGAAAGGCTCTAGAAGCTGATATTGTAGTTGTTAATCACCATTTATATTTTGCCGATCTTAATGTTAAAGATTCTGGCTTTGGTCGGTTACTGCCGGATGCTGAAGTAATTGTTTTTGATGAAGCCCATCAAATTCCCGATATTGCATCAGAATATTTTGGTAAAAGCTTATCAAGTAAATTAATTCAAGCGTTATGCAAAGATGTGCAATACCTCGGGCGTACCGATTTAAAAGACACCATCCAAGTCACAAAAGCTGCTAATGGGCTAGCTAATGCGACGCAAGATTTACGCTTAAGTTTCTCAATGGAAACTGGCCGAGGTAACTGGCGTCATTTGCTTAACCAGCAAGCTGTCATGAAAACGGTGACGCGATTTCAAGACCAACTCGATTTTATCTACGAAGTACTGAAGTTATCGCTTGGCCGAACAGAGCTTGTGGATCAGTGCTTTGACCGTGTGGTTGAGATTAAAGCAATATTTCAACAAATAATGGCGGTAAATAATACCGGCGAGAGCTATTGGTATGAATGTACCAAGCGAAACTTTACATTAAATATCACGCCACTTAATATTGCTGAGCGCTTTAGTGCTGAGCAAGAAAAACTAAAATCTGCGTGGGTTTTCACGTCAGCCACTTTAGCTGTTGATCATTGTTTCTCACACTATCGCCAACAGATGGGATTAGTGAATGCAACAGAGCTTATTTTGGCTAGTCCGTTTGATTACCAGAACCAAGCCATGTTATGCGTCCCTCGTAATATACCAGAGCCAAACGACCCAAATATAGCTCGTATATTGGTGGAGAAATTATCCCCCGTCATTATTGCTAATAAAGGTCGATGTTTCTTTCTTTGTACGAGTCATTACATGATCAGGCAAGTGGCAGCGTTACTACAGCAGCAACTCTCGATGCCTATTTTCGTACAGGGCCAAGATAACAAACAAGTGTTACTTGATCAGTTCATCGAACATGGTAACGCCTTATTAATCGGTACTTATTCATTCTGGGAAGGGATTGATGTACGCGGGCAAACTTTAAGCTGTGTTATTATTGATAAATTACCGTTTGCATCGCCAGATGATCCGTTATTACAAGCTCGAATTGAAGACTGCCAACGTAAAGGCGAAGACCCTTTTGCACAGTTACAAATTCCCAAGGCTGTGATAAACCTGAAGCAGGGAGTAGGGCGTTTAATTCGAGATGTCAAAGACACGGGCTGTGTTATTATTTGTGATACTCGTATTGTATCGCGTGGTTATGGTGGTACGTTTATCAATAGCTTACCCGATATGCCGCGCACCAGAGATTTAAATAGCGTTTTATCTTTTATTAAGAAAACTAACAATTAGAAAGTGAATTTTATGAGTAATATTTTAGCACTAGATACATCAACAGAAAATTGTTCTGCCGCACTGAGCATTAACGGCGAAATATTAGTAAGAGAGTTTGAAAGCCCGCGTGAACACACAAAGCGAATCTTGCCTATGGTAGATAGTTTATTGGCTGAAGCTGGCATTAAATTAAAAGACTTGGATGCACTCGCATTTGGTCGCGGTCCGGGTAGTTTTACCGGTGTACGTATTGGCACTGGTATTGCGCAAGGGCTTGCCTTTGGTGCTGATTTACCTATGTTACCTATTTCGACATTAGCAGCCATGGCACAAGGTGCAAACCGATTACATAATGCCACGGATGTATTACCTGCAATTGATGCACGTATGGGTGAAATTTATGTTGCGCAATATAAACTCAATGCCGCTGGTGTAATGACACTTGTCGATAAAGAAATGGTTATCACCGCAGACGAACTTGTTGCTAATTTCAACAAGCCGGAACAAGCTTTCTACACGTTAGGAACAGGCTGGGCGACCTATGCACAGCAGCTTGCGGTTTTAAATGTTGCCAATTTAACTGCATGTGAAGGCATCCAATTTCCAACATCACACGATATGCTGGCAATTGCAGCTGCTGACTTTGCTAATGGTAAAGCGGTTGCAGTTGAAGATGCGATGCCTGTTTATGTTCGAGATACTGTCACTTGGAAGAAACTACCAGGTAGAGAGTAAATTCTAATGAATAACGTTAGTATAGAGATAAATGGCAGCATTATTACTGGTTTGCAGTGGGGCGATAACACTAAACCTGTTTTATTAGCCGTACATGGCTGGCTTGATAACGCTGCTAGTTTTATACCTGTTGCTAATGCTTTATTAACTAAATTAGAAGATGGTTCATTGCCTTATCAGCTCATTGCAATTGACTTACCTGGGCATGGAGCGTCTACGCATAAAATAGGACATTATAATTTTATTGAGTGGGTGGACGATTTATACCAAATTGTTAAAACCCAAAATTGGGGGCCTGTGACGATCATTGGTCACTCAATGGGGGCGATGATTACTTCAATTTTGGCTGCTACTTTTCCAGAGCTTGTAAACCGAATTGTACTCATCGAAGGCTTGGGTGCTATTTCAGCAAAAGCTGACGAAACTGTGAGCCAATTACGTAAAGGCATAGAAAGTCGTACTATTTACCATCGTAATATCAACGAAAGTACTAAGCGAAAAAATCATGCTTTAACGTTGGACAAGGTTGTCAAAGCACGTTGCCTTGTCTCTGATTTAAATGAAGAAAATGCAACGTTAATTTGTAACAGAAATTTAACGACTAATGATACAGGTGTCACTTTTCGCTCAGATCCGAAATTGAAAGTACGATCTCTAGTTCGTTTGACAGAGATGCAAGTAATTGATATTTTATCTTCTATTTCAACATCTTGTTTGATAATTGTTGGTAGTGAAGGATTTCCGCTGATTACACAGACGCTGGAGAATGAAATATTCTGCAAAGCCAACTTTACTATCGGAAAGCTATCTGGCGGGCATCATGTACACATGGATAATGCGGCAGAAACTGCAACGGCTATCGTTAAATTTGTTAATAATTAAATATAATGGTTCATTAAATCAACAAAAATAGAGTATTTGTTTCTAATTCTAAATTATGAAGATTTAAATAAACATGTAATGTCGATATTTCATTTGTTAATTGAGTGTTAATCAATTAAGATCTGATCACAATAAATAATTTCATCAATAGCAATTAGTTATTATTAAGGGATTAATAATGCCGACGTTGTTTTGTAAAATTACAAAGTAAATAAAAAGGAGTGTACGGTGGAAAAGGTTTGGTTAAAGAGATACCCGGAAAATGTTCCCGCTGAGATTGACTTTGGTTCATTTCGTTCTTTAAACGATATATTCGATCAAACAGTGCAAAATTTTGCAGATAACCCAGCATATGTAAATATGGGCTGTTCATTGACTTATGGTGAAATTGAAGAGAAATCTCGCGCTTTCGCTGCTTACCTTCAAAACGAGCTTAAATTAAATAAAGGCGACCGTGTCGCGTTAATGATGCCGAACTTGCTGCAATACCCAATTGCGTTATTTGGTGTGCTACGAGCTGGTATGGTTATTGTTAATGTAAATCCTTTATATACACCTCGCGAGTTAAAACATCAGTTAAATGACTCCGGTGCAAAAGCGATTGTTATCATTTCTAACTTCGCTAGTGTATTAGAAAAAGTAATTGAAGATTCACCTGTTGAACATGTGATCTTAACGCAGCTAGGCGATCTTTTCTCTCCTGTTAAAGGTGCTATCACCAACTTAGTCGTTAAGTATGTGAAAAAGATGGTGCCTAAATTTAGCCTGCCAAATGCGATCCCGTTTAACCGCGTATTGAATAAAGGACGTTCATTAGCGTTTAATAAAGTTGAATTGGGTTTTGATGATATTGCTTTCCTCCAATATACAGGTGGCACAACTGGTGTTTCAAAAGGTGCAGTATTAACGCATAAAAATATGCTTGCTAATGTATTACAAGCAGAAGGCGCTTACGGCAGCATCATTGATCCTGGTACTGAAACCGTGATCACAGCATTACCGCTTTATCATGTGTTCGCATTAACAGTAAATGGGTTGTTATTCTTCTTGGGCGGCGGTAAGAATATTCTTATTACTAATCCTCGAGATCTACCTGCGTTAATTAAAGAAATTGATGATCATAAACCGACCGCGATTACAGGTGTGAATACACTCTTTAATGCACTTGTTAATGATGAAACCTTTGCTAAAGTTGATTTCTCGGCATTAAAACTTTCTGTCGGTGGCGGCATGGCTGTTCAACGTTCAGTTGCTGAAAAGTGGAAGAAGATCACGGGTTGTCATTTACTTGAAGGTTATGGTTTAACTGAGTGTTCACCACTGGTAACAGTAAACCCATACGACCTGCATGAATATAACGGTTCAATTGGTTTACCTGTGTCATCAACAGATGTTCGTATCATCGATGATGAAGGTGGCGTGCTGACTAAACCTGGTGCTGTAGGCGAAATGCAAGTACGTGGTCCTCAAGTGATGCAAGGCTATTGGCAGCGTCCACAAGAAACAGCTGACGTGATCACTGATGGCTGGTTAAACACCGGTGATATTGCGCGCATGGATGAAGATGGTTTCTTTTATATTGTTGATCGTAAGAAAGACATGATCCTTGTTTCTGGCTTTAACGTTTTCCCGAATGAAATTGAAGATGTGTTAACGCTAAATGACAACATCCTTGAAGCTGCAGCAATTGGTGTACCACATGAATCATCAGGCGAAACAGTTAAAATCTTTGTTGTTAAAAAAGGTGAGATTTCGAAAGAAGAAATTGTTGCGCATTGTCGTGAACACCTGACTGCATATAAAATCCCGCGTATTATTGAATTCCGTGATGAGTTACCTAAGAGTAATGTAGGTAAAATATTACGTCGTGAACTGCGTGATTAAGAATATATCTAATTTAAAGTCATAAAACACTTATAATTAGTAATATATTTAGCTAAAATTAAGCCACTTTCTAAATTTTAAGAAAGTGGCTTTTTTTTTGAGGTTATAAGTGGAATATATTTTAGTTGAAGATCAAATAACATTGCAGAAAATGATAGCTCAATGTGCGGATGTTGAAGTTTTAGCAATCGACACTGAATTTATCAGACAGCGTACTTATTACCCTATTCTTGGATTGTTTCAGCTTTACAATGGTACTGAAACATATTTAGTTGATCCACTTTCCGTCGATGACCTAAGCACATTATGGCAACTTCTTGACCGTCAACCTGTGGTGCTTCATGCTTGTTCTGAAGACCTTGATGTATTCAAGACGGTTGCAAATAAAATTCCTGACTTTTTCCACGATACCCAGATCGCCGCCGCATTCAGTGGTCTCGGTTCTTCTCTTGGTTTTGGTGGCTTAGTATCTGAATTTCAAAAAATCACCTTAGACAAGGGAGAGTCTCGCTCTAATTGGCTGGCGCGACCACTAACAGAAAAACAGTTAAGTTATGCAGCGGCTGACGTGTATCATTTGTTACCTTGCTGGAATGAGCTAAAAGCTAAGCTTGTTGAACTAGGCTACTATGATTACTACCTGCAAGAGCTAGATAACTTACGCCGTCGTAAGTCGGAAAAGAAAAAACCTAGTACTGTGTATAAGCAATTCAAGAACGCCTCATTTCTATCTCCTCGCCAACTTGCAACGTTGCAAGCTCTAGGAGAATGGCGTGAAAACAATGCCGTTAATCGTGATATGGCGGTTAATTTTGTTGTAAAAGAAGCACACCTTCTTGAGGTGGCAAAACAACAGCCAAAATCGTTACGAGATTTAAATAAGATTGAATTGTTACCAATCGAAATTAAACGTCACGGAAAGCAAATTCTAGAAATAGTGAAACAGACGGAACAACTTGCTGATAGTGAGCTACCTGAACCTTTGACCCGTATTTCAGATCACCCTGGTTATAAAAAAGTTGTTCAAGCTATGCGCAATAAAATAGCCATTGTTGCAGAGAAAACGAATATTCCTGCAGAATTAATCGGTTCAAAGAAAATCATCAATGAACTATTGAACTGGTGTTGGAAGTTAACGGATGAACAGCGTGAAGTAGGGGTTAAACCTATCATGCTATGTAATTGGCGAGCAGAGCTAATTGGTAATGTGTTGTTCGAAAGTTTGATGGCTGACAAATAGTATTAAAACAAGTTAAGCTTAGATAAAAGTAAGCGCACAATGAAATGTGCGCTTACTTAATATTGCTATTTATCAGGAAGAGTTACATTCAACTCTAATACAGAGAGATTGTTATCTCTTTGATCAAGCTGAACATTGACTTGATCGGACGTTACTGCAACATATTTTTTAATCACTTCAAGGATATCTAGCTTAAGTTGCGGTAGATAATCAGGAGTGTTATCACGTAAACTACGTTCATGTGCAACAATAATCTGTAAACGATCCTTCGCTAGATTAGCTGATGTTACGTTCGGTTTTGATGAACGAAAGTAATCAAGTAACGCCATTTTAACCTCCAAAAATTCTGCTTAAAAAGCCTTTTTTCTCAACCGTAAGAAAGCGAAATTCGCGTTCTTCGCCCAGTATTCTTGCTACCGTATCAGCGTAAGCTTGGCCTGCATCGCTTTCAGTGTCTAAGATTACAGGTTGACCGCTATTTGACGCTTTAAGTACTGCGCTTGATTCTGGAATCACACCTGCAAGCGGCACAGCTAAAATCTCGGTAATATTCTCAACACTTAGCATGTCACCACGTTCTACACGCTCAGGCACGTAGCGGGTAATAAGTAGGTGTTCTTTAATTGGTTCAAGAGCGAGTTCAGCTCGACGAGAGCGGCTTTGTAGCATACCGATAATACGGTCTGAATCGCGCACTGAAGAGACTTCAGGGTTTGTCGTGATGATAGCGATATCTGCAAAATATAAAGCCATCATAGCGCCCGCTTCGATACCAGCAGGTGAATCACAGACGATGTAGTCATGATTTTCTGCAAGTTGATCTAAAATCTTGCCAACACCTTCTTTGGTTAACGCATCTTTGTCACGCGTTTGTGAAGCAGGTAGGATATGCAGGTTTTCAACACGTTTATCTTTAATTAACGCTTGAGATAAATTTGCTTCGCCATTGATTACGTTTACAAAGTCATACACAACGCGGCGCTCACAGCCCATGATTAAGTCTAAATTACGTAAACCGATATCGAAATCGATAACAACAGTTCTTTTCCCTTGCATTGCGAGTCCAGTAGCAATCGCAGCGCTGGTTGTTGTTTTACCTACGCCACCTTTACCGGATGTTACGACAATAATTTCAGCCATTTTAATTCCTTGAATTTAATCGAACTTTGTAATTTCTAATTTGTTATTTATGCAATTTATCTGAGTTTGTTTATTTAAAAATTCAGTTTGTACTGCATCGCTTAAAATATAAGTGCCATTAATTGACAATAATTCTGGGTCTAATTTATTACAAAAAATATGTGCGCTATCATCACCTTTAGCACCCGCAATCGCACGGCCACGTAACGCGCCATAAATATGGATAGAGCCATCAGCAATGACTTCAGCGCCGGCACTAATATTACCAAGAATAGTTAAAGATGCGTCCTGTGCATAAATTTGTTGGCCAGAACGTATCTGTCCTTTGTGCACTACAGTCTTTGTGACTGATTTTTCGACAATAACAGTCTGCACTTCAGGCTTAATTTGGGCCGCCGGTACCAGCTTAGTTACGCTATTTTTGGCCGTATTTGATATAACTGAAAGCCCAGCCTCACGCACTACTAATTTTTGCTCTGCCGTTTGACAACCTTCAATACCAACTAGATTCATGCCGTTTTGCGTAATCACCTGCTGGATAGTCATAAAGTCGATGTCTTCAGCTAAGTTAGCAACATTCACAACAACCGGTGCAGATTTAAAGAATGCAGGCGCTTGGCCTACTTTATCGGCAATAAAGGTGTGAAGATTAGCCATTGCAGCATCATTTTCGATATGAATGACCGAAAGCGTAAAGCTAGTCCCTTTAAATTTGATTGACTGTTCTGCCATGAATATTTCCTGATTGCTTAGTTTTTATGCCTGTTTTAGTATTTATCGTTATAGCACTTAGATAAATCATTATGCCATGTTATATTTTACTCGTAAAATAGGCAAGTTTATAACTTAAGAGAAATGCAATGCTTTGTTCAATATATAAAACAAATAAAAAAGAAGGGATGTATTTATTTATCTCCCGTCGAGACGATTTTAGCCAAGTACCTGAAACTTTAATGGGAATGTTCGGTCAACCTAAGTTAGTTGTCACCATGAATTTAACAGAAACACGTACTTTAGCGTTTGCTGATTCAAAATTGGTGTTAGAAGACCTCACAACAAAAGGCTTCTATTTACAAATGCCACCACCGCCAGTAGATCACTTAGTTGAATACAAAACATGGCGTGATAGTAACAAATAATCGCATTATTATTTAAATGTATTTATAAGGAGATAAAATGAAATTAGCAGGATTGGTATTATTTGCTTTAAGTACATCAGCTGTTTCAGCTAAACCGACATTTGATGAGTATTTATCTACCTTACGAACGGAATCCGAGACGCTAGGGTTGAGCTCGGAAACTCTCGATGATGCATTTGCCTCGATTAAATACCGCGAAAAGACCATTGTGCATGATAAAGCGCAGCCAGAACGTAAAAAAATCACCCTCGATGCTTATATCCCAAGAGCTGTTCCCGAGTGGAAAATTGCTGTCGCTCGTAAGCATTATGACGAAAACATTGAGCTTTTGCAGCGTATAGGTAAAGACTTTGGTGTTCAGCCACGCTTTATTATCGCGTTGTGGGGGGTTGAAACTAACTTTGGCAATTACACTGGCAATTTCTCTACGTTATCGGCATTAGCGACACTTGCCTATGATGGTCGACGTGAAGCATTCTTTAAAAAGGAATTATTCGCGGCTTTAAAAATTATAGATGAAGGTCATATCACGACCGAAAATATGAAAGGTTCGTGGGCTGGCGCAATGGGTCAAGTACAATTCATGCCATCTTCATTTAATGCTTACGCCGTCGATTATAATAATGATGGTAAAAAGGATATTTGGAATAGTAGAGAAGACGCATTAGCATCTGCAGCGAATTATCTAAAACAAGCTAATTGGGATGATACCTATACTTGGGGCCGCCAAGTTAAACTACCTGCGAACTACAATGCGGATATATCCGGATTGAAAGTAACCAAAAAATTAGCCGAGTGGCAAGATTTAGGGATTAGAACATTTGAAGGTAAATCTCTACCTAATGTCGATCTAGACGCATCACTTGTCATGCCGGATGGTGTGAAAGGACGCGTATACTTAGCGTATAACAACTATAAAAGTATTATGCGTTGGAACCGTTCAGATTATTTTGCTACATCAGTAGCGCATTTATCAGACGCAATAAAATTCAGGGATTGAAATGATGGACACGCTTTATCAGCACCAAGCATTAAATAGCGAAAAATTAGCACTGCCAGTTGGTAAAATTGTCTGCATTGGCCGTAATTATCTTGATCACATCCGTGAGCTTGGTAATGAGGTGCCAGAACAAGCTTTGCTGTTTATTAAACCTGCAACATCACTCGTTGCACTAGATAAACCGCTGCAATTGCCTGCTGATTTAGGTGAATGCCATAACGAATTAGAAGTGGCGTTATTAATTAAGTCACCTATAACCAAGGGCACACCAATCGTGCTTGCGGAATTAATTTGGGGTGTTGGCTTAGGACTCGACCTGACTTTACGTGATTTACAATCGTCGTTAAAGTCACAAGGACATCCTTGGGAAAGAGCCAAAGCATTTGATAAAGCCTGCCCGATATCTCCCTTTGTACCGTTTGCTGAGTTTGATGAACTGAATAATATTAACTTTACATTAACCGTGAATAAGCAGATTCGACAGCAAGGTTGTACTGCAAATATGATGCGCTCGATCGAGTCATTATTAATTGAAATTACATCATGCTTCACCTTGCTACCTGGAGATATCGTGTTAACTGGTACGCCAGCGGGCGTCGGGGTGTTAAATTCGGGCGATAAGCTTGCATTAACACTAGCAAACCGTTATAAGTTCGACTGCAAGTTCATTTAGAGATTAATTACATGGTTGAAAAATTTTGGCAGACTAAAACACTCGCTAAAATGACAGAAGCAGAGTGGGAATCACTCTGCGATGGATGTGGTAAGTGCTGTTTACATAAAATAATTGAAGATGAATCAGAAGAGATTCATTTTACCAATGTTGCTTGTGAGCTATTGAACACTAAAACATGTCGCTGTAAGAAATATGAAAAGCGATTTAAATACGTTTCAGATTGTTTTAAAGTCACACTTGATGACATTGAAGCATTTCACTGGTTACCAGAAACGTGTGCTTATAAGCGCCTTTTAGAAGGCAATGATATACCTGAGTGGCATCCATTACTGACAGGCAGCCAATCAGAGATGCATAAATTAGGGTATTCTATTCGTGGTAAAGCCGTTGCTGAATCACAAGCTGGTGATCTAGAAGACCATATTATAACGTTTAAATTATAAAATTTTGAGGCCCGTATGTCTGAATCTGTCCACGGTAGAGAAGTTGTAGCATTATTAGCAGCAAATCCTGCTGGTATGAGTGAAGTGGCGTTACTTGCATTAATTGAGCAAGCGTACCCACTTAATTTATTCCATACATGCAAAGTTAAAGGTATGGATAAAAACCAAATCTTAGTAAATATGATGACGAAAGGTCGTATTGTAGAGTCTGATGGTATTTTAACTGCTCAAACAAGTTGTGGTTGTAAGAACAACTAAAATAAAAGGGACATGTGTTGTCCCTTTTATTTAGCTTGCAACTTAGACCATCATGCAGTTTCAATTATACTGCTTAGACCGCGGACTTTAAATCTAACGCTTAGACAAACCTTCATCAAAGCATTAGATATAAATTGATTAGCAGGCCTTTAATTAAGCGCTTCTAACAGATCGCCAATTTTTTCAATTTGTATTATTTTAGCGCCATTTACTTCCATCGACTTGTGATAATTTGCCTTTGGAATATATATCACTTCAAAGCCATGTTTAATTGCTTCGTTTACACGTGGTACGCCACCATTAATCGGTCTTACTTCACCACTTAGCGATATTTCTCCCATAAAACAGTGTTTACGGGACATTTCCTTATCATTAAGCGAACTAATAAGTGATGCTGCGATGGCTAAATCAGCGCTGGTATCAGTTTCGGGTAATTTTAAACCGCCCACTAAGTTAACGTAGACGTCATGAAATAGCTTAATGCGTCCGTGTTTGCGTAATACCGCGGTGATCATTTTCAGACGATTAAAGCTCAGACCAATACTCACACGCTGTTGATTTTCAGCTTCACATTCTGACACTAAGCACTGCACTTCGAGTAGTAAGTTGCGATTACCATCGCGGATACAGGTAATCGCAGAACCGGCAACGTTCTCGTCAGCGCCTGATAGGAACAATTTACTTGGGTTATCAACTGACAACATACCTTTACTGTGCATCTGGAAGATACCAACTTGGTCTACGTCACCAAAACGGTTTTTACTGGCACGGATAGTACGAATAATACTGTCGTTAACTTCAATGTGGAGCAGGGTGTCGACAATGTGCTCTAAGGTTTTAGGACCTGCGAGATCACTTCCTTTCGTCACGTGACCGATAATAATTAAGGTGATGCCGTGTTGTTTGGAAAATCGGCTTAGTTCCTGCGCACAACCTTTTACTTGGCTAACAGAGCCGGCACTGCCGTTACAATGTTCGCTTTCAAGTGCTTGGATTGAGTCAATAATAAGAAATTTAACTTTTGCCTCAAGCGCACGCTCCATGATATTTGAAACGATGTACTCTGACATGAGCAGTAAGTTATCTTCAATGAAATCGATTTTCAAGCGTTCAATTGCGCGACTTTTGAATTGCTCAAGGCTTTCTTCGGCTGTGCAATACATAGAAACCATTTGTTTACTTAAGTTTGCGCACAATTGAGTTAGTATCGTGGTTTTACCTGCACCAGGATCACCGGAGATAAGCACGATTGAGCCTACGGTAAGGCCATTACCGAGCACGCGGTCTAATTCACCTATCTGAGTATCAATCTTGTTTAATTCAACATGCGATACTTCAGACATCTTTTTAACGGTGTTACCGAGTGTTCCGGCGTAACCACCTTGGGATGCAATCATGCGCTGCTGACTTGGCAGACTGGCTTCTTTAAATTCAGCTAGGGTGTTCCAGGCTTTGCAGGCATTGCATTGTCCTTGCCAGCGCGGGAAATTAGCGCCACATTCAGAACAGAGGAAACTTACTTTAGTTTTAGGTGTTTTAGCCATGATTTCGCTATCAATTTAACTATAAAAAATACTCATGCGATAATGATAGCATGAGTACATGGATGTATATACAGTTATTAAGGGAAGCTGATTACATTACAAACTTTTCTTTGCTGGTAATACAGCATTGGCTAAAATCATGCCCGCAAGGATTGCAATGAAGATCATAAAGACAAAGCCACTGTCATTGATGTTATTTATTATTTCATGACCTGATATATACGTGTTTAAGTCCATGTAGGTACGGCTACCAGGGACTAGTAAGACGATCCCTTGGATTAACACAATTGATGCAGGTCTGTTTTTAATAATGGCATAAATATTACTGAAAAGGCCTACGGCAAATGAGCCGACGAAGGTGCCTAATGTAAAGCCTAAATATTGTGCTGCAAAGGTACTGATTACATACGCGATCAAACCAGCTGCGATTCCCCAAAGCATATCTGATTTATGCACATTAAAGGCGACGACCAGACCAGTTGATAGTGCTGCTACCGCAATATAGTTTTTCCAATCAGGTAGCGCATAGCTCATATCTAATACTTGCAGATCGATAGTCCATATAAGATTACCAAGTGTAATACCAAGTAACGCACCGAAATACAATTTGAATAGCAGCATGGTCGCATCAACAAGTTTTGATGTACCTGATACGAGATCTTTATTGACGATTTCACTTAAGGCTACCGTGATGGCCAGACCTGGAATGAAGATAATGACAGATGATAAGATCACAAACGGTACGTTGATAGTGATGCCGAGACTGGCCACGAAGCATGCCAGTATCGCTGAGATAAATGGGGCGAAAAACTCAACGATGGATCCTAATCGCTGAGAATGAGCCGATAATTTGTATAAAATAAACACCAAGAATGAGAACAGGAACGAGCTAATTATATCTAAACTTGATGAGGATAATAGCATTGCAAATGCACCACCAGTAACACACCAACCTAGTGCTTCAGTTTTAACACCATAAAAACTAGGCTGTTGTTTGGCTTCGATTAGTAGATCCATTGCTTGGTCTAGCGTGACTTGTGAGTCAACTACCTTTTCAACAATTTCATCGATTCGCGCCAGTTTACCGAGATCATTACCAGAAGGTTGGACTCGGACAATATGTGTGTGTTGCTCATCAGGATTACTTGAAAAAATGAACGTAAAAGCAGTCGGAGTCACCAGGAAACTAGCTTCAATATTCCAGAATTTAGCCAAATTTATTAGATGATTTTCAATTCGGTAACTTGTTGCACCGCAACGATGTAACGCAAGTCCTAGCTTAATAATAAAGTTTATTTGCAGTTTATGGGTTTGGCTTGGCATAGTTAAATTCTGGAAAGTACAAAAGGATGCTTATTTTAGTGCTATTTAAGTTAATTTGTTAGCAAAAATGTTGATTTTTTTGCATTTAATTGAAATTTATTATCGTTATGTTTGTCACAGACTAGATTTAAGGTTGAGAGCTCGCGTAAGTATCTAAAACTTTGGAATGTATCTTCTAATTTACCTCGATAATATATGAGCTATAAAATTTATATTGTATTAGTGGCTTCAAAAAGGGTTATTTATGTCTAAAGTAATTACTGCAGCAAAACAAGTATGGTCTGCTAAAGATCAAATTACACGTAACATTTGGTTAGCTGGTCTAGGTGCCTATGATAAAGGTTATGAATCTGCATCGAACACTGTGACAAAAAGCCAATCAATCTTTGATGAACTTGTTGAACGAGGCCGCAAATTAGAAGACGAGACTACGCTGACATTCTCGACTCAGAAAGATAAATTAGCATCAGCAAGCCAGAATGCAACAGATGCATTACAGGGTAAAGTACAAAGTGCTGTAACAAGCTTAACGCATATTGATGCGAATGCATTTGATAATATCATTGATAAAATCGAGCAAATTGAACTTGCATTGGCTGACGCTAAACAACAGCCAACAGATATTGCTACGGAAGTAGAGGCTGTACAAGAAGTAATAGTTGAAGTTGCTGTGACAGAAAAAGTGACAGCCGTTGCAGCTGAAGTAACGTCTGTAGTAGAGAATGTTGCTGAAGTAGTATCTGAGGCAGTAAAGCAAGCTGCACCAGTTGTTGAAAAGGCTGCTGATGTTGTAACTCAAGTAACACCTGTTGTAGAAAACGTGACAAATACAGTTAAAGCTGTGGCTAAACCAGTTGTGATTGAAGCTACAGAAGTAGCTGAAAAAATCGCTGCTGTTAAGCCCGCGACTAAAAAAGTATCAAATCGCCGCGTAAAAAAAACAGTAGCAAAGAAAAAATAATATAAGCAACTGTAATATAGGCATAGTAGTATAAATAAACAGATTGTGGTGGTCATTAGAATTGTCACAATCTGTTTATGATTTTAATCACTTCAATTCATCACAGTTATCCGCAATTAAATAACTTCCAGTGCGTCATTTATTATTTATTGGTTTTAACATTTACTCCCTAGAACAATTCCAATTCCCCCAGATTAGAACTCTTAGTATGAGCTGATTTGTTGTTTATAATCATCTTAGTAGCTAATTTAAAATACGTATCACATTACACAAATTAATCGACTTAAACACTCATTTCACCGTGCCTCATAGACACAAAAATGATAAGGTTAATGCATGTATTATAATAAAGAGAAGTTAAATGTTTGACACCTATAACAACATAGTCATCCTCACTGGTTCTGGTATTTCAGCTGAGTCGGGTATTGAGACATTCCGTGCAAGTGATGGTTTATGGGCTAAACATCATATTGATGATATAGCAACTCTAGATGGTTATCGTAGAGATCCTGAGTTAGTTTATAGTTTTTATAATCAACGATTTAACCAATTATCTTTACCAAGTATTCAGCCGAATGATGCGCATGCCGCACTCGCTGAATTACAAAAGAATTATACCGGTAGTGTCACGATCGTTACCCAGAATATCGATAATCTGCATGAACGTGGTGGTTCTAGCAGTATCATTCATATGCATGGTGAGCTAGCTAAAGCACGCTGCGAAAAAACTCAGAAATTGTACCCGTATAAGCTATTAAGTAAGACATTGAAATGCCCATGCTGTAAAGAGCAAGGCAACCTGCGTCCGCATGTAGTGTGGTTTAACGAAATGCCTCTCTTTATGGATGATATCTATAAAGCATTAAGTGAAGCTGATCTGTTCATTGCCATTGGTACATCAGGATCTGTCTATCCTGCAGCTGACTTCGTTAATGAAGCGAATAAAGCATGCGCTCACACGATAGAAATCAATCTCGATGCAACTCATATCTCAGATAATTTTAAAGAACACCGTGTCGGCAAAGCGACCGAAGAGGTAAGAGAATTGGTTGAAGAGTTAATGGCTCGCGATAAACAGTTTTTCTAAAAAGTATGCTTTATTAGTTTGATCAAAAAAGGTGCATTGAATGCACCTTTTTTATTATCTAAACTGTTTTTAACAAAAGGTTGTACAGAAAAAGCCTGTTACATGTTTTGTGCTTTGAGTTTTTCGAAGTAACGTTCATAGATGATGTTCGCTTCACCGACATCTGAATGGAATTCACCGTTAGCAATTGTTTCAGCATCAGGGAATACTATTTTGTTGTCAGTAAACGTCTTCGGTAACAGTTTTTTAGCAGCTCGGTTAGGTGTTGGGTAACCAATCTCTAATGCGACTTCAGCGGCCACTTCTGGACGTAGTAAGAAGTCGATGAGCTTATGCACTGCATCTACATTTTTAGCGTTTTTAGGAATTGCTAAGCTGTCCATCCAGAACACGGCACCTTCTTTAGGGTAGACCATCGTAATGTCGCTGTCTTCTTGCTGTGCCATGTAGGTACTGCCGTTCCAGATCATACCAAACTCTACTTCACCTGCAATATATGGGTTAGCCGGCGTGTCAGAGTTAAATACCAATACATTAGGCATCAACTTCTTTAGTAACTCATACGCCTGGGCTAATTCAGCTGGATCTTGAGTATTTGCTGAATGTCCTTGGATCTTGAGTGCCATGTGGAAGATCTCACGAGCGTCATCCGTTAATAATAACTGAGCTTCCCACTTTGGATCCCATAAATCAGTCCAGCTTGTGATAGAGGCTAGTTCAATATCGGAAGTGTTCACACCAATACCTGTCGCGCCCCAGATATATGGGATGCTGTAACGGTTACCTAAATCATATTCTTTGTTTAACAAAGCAGGGTCTAAGTTTGCGTAGTTGGTTAATTTTTTATGATCAATTTCTTGAAGCATGCCTTCTTTTGTCATTTTACTAATGAAGTAAGTTGAAGGTACAACCAAGTCATAACCATTTTTATCGTATGTTTTTAATTTAGCATACATAGATTCATTGGATTCGTAAGTCGAATAAACAACCTTAATACCCGTTTCTTCAGTAAATCGAGATAATAGACCGGGTGGGATATATTCAGACCAGTTATAAAAATTAATTGTTGTTGCGTAAGCAGAGCTACTAAAAAGTAGGGCAGCTGCAAAACATTTTACTGATGTTTTAAACATTTCATTCTTCTTTTGTTTAAGTGTAAAAATCACAGTACGAGACTGCATAATCGATGATAGAGAGTGATTAAACAGTCTTATCATTTTTATTAATCAGGGCAGCTGCAATGACGAATGATATCGATATGACGATCATCATTGTTGCTAATGCATTAACCTCTGGCGATACGCCAACTTTCACCATGGAATAAATCTTCAATGGTAATACTTCAAAACTTGGGCCTGTAACAAACGAGCTCACAATTACATCATCAAGTGACAAGGTGAATGATAATAACCAACTGGCAATAATAGCCGGTTTTGCTATAGGTAAAATAATATGTCTAAAGATAGTGCCTTCACTTGCGCCTAAATCCTTACCAGCCTCTAATATTGAATTATCGAAATTGCTTAGTCGGCTATAAACAGTGATCACGACAAACGGGATACAAAAGGTTATGTGCGCGATAAGCAGCGTCACAAAACCAAGGTCTAAACCGAGTATGATAAATAGGGATAATAATGAAATTGCCATCACAATATCCGGTGACATCATCACAACAAAGAGTAGCCCAGATATAAACCTTTTACCTTTAAATTTGTGTTTAAACAAAGCGACAGCCCCCAGGGTCCCAATGACTACTGCAATTGATGATGCAAGGACCGCGATCGTGATCGAATTGAATGCAGCTTCAAGTAACGTGTCGTTTACCCACAATAATTCATACCATTTGGAGGTGAACCCGTTCCACTTTAGGCCATATTTAGATGCGTTAAATGAATTACCGATTAATATAAAAATAGGCGTATATAAATAAACATACACGAATAACAACAACACTTTAGATATATGACGTTTAAGCATCGTTGCCTCTGTTTTTAATCGATTGTCCTACTTTATAATAGAAGAACAGTAACGCAGCCATAAATAAGGTCAAAGTAATACTTGCGGCAGAGCCAAATGGCCAATCACGAATATTTAAAAATTGTGTTTTAATGGTATTTCCTATCAGTAAGTTCTTCGCGCCACCCACAAGATCGGCAATGTAAAACATCCCCATAGCTGGTAAAAACACTAATAACATACCTGCGATAATGCCAGGCAAGGTCAAGGGTAATTCAACTTTTAAAAAGGTCATCAACTTGGATGCACCAAGATCTTTCGCTGCCTCAATTAAGCTTTTATCAATTTTTTCAATGCTTGAATATAAAGGTAAAATCATAAATGGCAGTAGTATATATACTAAAGCAAAAATAACGGCGAACTCTGTGTACATAAGCTTTAATGGTTTATCGATAATATGTAAGTTAAGCAGTAGGGCGTTGAGCAGGCCTTTTTTAGCCAGTAATATTTTTATACCATATGTTCTGATTAATGAATTCGTCCAAAATGGAACGATAACCAGAAATAACAATATAGGTCTTAATTTTTTAGGCAACTGTGTGATCGTATAGGCAAATGGATAGCCGATGATTAAACAAATTAAGGTCGCAATACTCGCCATATAGACAGAGTGACTTAATACCTTAAAATATAGCGGATCAAATAATCGTACATAGTTGTCTAATGTAAAAGTGAGGCTAATTAAATCTGCATCATCACGAGTTAAAAAACTGGTCACGATAATCATTAAATTAGGCACAAGAACAAATACACTTAACCAGACTAACAATAGGCCAATTGAGAAGCGCTTAAACAGCGACGAATTAATCATTTGTTAAGATAACCTCCCAGCTTTCAACCCAGGACACAGCAACTTTCTGACCTAAACTATGGTCAAAATCAGGATCATCTTCATCAAAAAATTCACTGATTTGCACTCTTTCACCTGAATCTAAGCGAATAACTGAATCCAGCGTCATGCCCTTATAATTACGCTCAACAATATGGCCGGTAATTTGTGCTGACGTTGCACGATCGTCAATCTCTTTGATTCTGAGATCTTCTGGGCGTAGTAATATATTAATCGATTGGTTAGCTACTAATGCTTGGTCAGTTGAAATGGTATACTGACAGCCGTGTACATTCGCTAAATATTTATCAGATTCGATTTGTGATTCAATGACTGCAGGAAAAATATTGATCTCACCAATAAATTTAGCCACAAATAAGTTTATGGGTGTCTCATAAATCTCGCGTGGTGTACCTATCTGTTCTACATTACCGTTATTCATGACAATGATACGATCTGACATAGTCAATGCCTCTTCTTGATCGTGTGTGACGAATATGAAGGTAATATTAAGTTTACGTTGCAGCATTTTAAGTTCGTTCTGCATCTCTTTACGTAACTTATAGTCTAGCGCGCTGAGTGATTCATCCAATAATAGGACTTTTGGTTGGTTAACGACTGCACGTGCGATTGCAACACGTTGCTGCTGACCACCTGATAGTTGCGATGGTTTTCGATCGCTAAACTCAGTTAACTTCACAATAGCGAGTATTTCATCTACGCGTTTGTTGATTTCGAGTGCTGGTACCTTTTTCATACGCAAGCCGAAAGCAATATTCTCAAACACTGTCATATGTGGAAAGAGTGCATACCCTTGAAATACAGTGTTGGTATTACGCTTTTCCGCATCAAGATCGGTGATACATTTATCTTCGAGATATACGTCACCACTATCAAGTGTTTCTAATCCAGCAAGTACACGCAAAACCGTGGTTTTACCACAACCTGAAGGACCTAAAATGGTGACAAACTCACCATCATAAATATCTAATGTTAAATCATTAATAATAAGTTTGTTATCAAATGACTTTTTTGCGTTAGCAAGTCTAATGATTGAGTTAGTATTTTTATTAAGCATCAATAAACCTAAATGATAAGAGATTCATCTCATTGAGTAAGATGAACAATTTGCGTGAATTCTAATGCTATAACTCACAAAAATGAAGTATAAATTTGCACATTAATCAAAATAATGGATCTAAACCATATCCAGGTCATTTTTAAAACTTGAAAAGCAATAAAGTCGGAATATGTGCTCTAATTTATGACGTATTTTAGGTATACTCAGCGAGATATAAATTTTGGTTTTAGTTAGCCGTTTAGTTTTAATTAAGGATCCGTTCATGTTCAATAACCATTTCATTAAAGTGGCGCTTCTTTCAAGTCTACTTGTCCCTTCTTTAAGCGCCCAAGAATTAGTCGTTGGTTATGATGGCTTTTATAACAGAATAAAAAGCAGTAAAAAAGAACAGTACGACAATACGAAAATGGGCGTTTTTCTTAATAATAGTCAGACAGGTAAGCATTGCCAGATTGAAAATGCATTTATTAATTTTGAAGGTGCAATTACTGATGTTGAAATAGGTAAAGACTTTGAACTACTTTTACCTTTCAATAAACAATTACGTGATGATAAAGCTAAACTGCATGTGAATGTTACCGACACAGCATCTTGTGACCTAGCATTGCAGATTATGGCGGCTGAAATCAACAGTACAGAATATTCATCATTAGCCCTTGTTAAACAAATTGAAGAGTTTGATTTGTTCTTAGGGAATATGGCCGGTTATTTCGGCAGAATGAATTTACCTACGACTATCGGTGTTCAGTTTATTTTTGATGAACCTGTTGAGGCTTATACTACGAGCGGCAATCTATTTAAAAGCGGAGAGCAAATTTCATTGTCGCAAGATGAAATCATTCGCGATAAAATTGCTGGTATAAAATTTAGCAAGCAACCCCTGCGAATCATACCGTTAACTGAAATCTAATCTCGGTTTCAAATGAGTTTAAATAGAGCTCTTTAGATATATGTAAAAATGGTAAAAAAAGCACTGCGTTAAGGCAGTGCTTTTTTATCGATATGTTATTAGTTAAAGGTATTAACGACATGCGTTATTACCATTCAACCTCGGTATTATAATTCAACTATAGTAACCATTTCATTCGGGTCGAAACTTTCAACACCGGACTTAGATTGCTCAGTCGGTACCATTTCAATTTCATTATCGAACGCAGTGTCAAACTCAGTAAGTTCATCTGCGCGTTCAAGATCCATGTTCACAAAATCAAATGCGTTGGTATCTGCAAGGTGGCTTGGCACGATATTACGAATTGCGTTGAAACAATTGTTTACGCGACCTGGATTTGTTTCATCCCATTGTGAAAGCATTGCTTTCACAGCTTGGCGTTGTAGATTCTCTTGTGAACCACAAAGGTTACAAGGGATAATCGGGAATGCTTTGAATGCAGAGTAAGCTTTAATATCTTTTTCACGACAGTACGCTAACGGGCGAATAACAATGTTACGCTTATCATCAGAGATAAGTTTAGGCGGCATTGTTTTCATTTTCGCGCCATGGAACATATTCAAGAATAATGTTTCAACGATATCGTCAGCATGATGGCCAAGTGCAAGTTTTGTTGCGCCAAGATCTACGGCGGCGTTATACAAAATACCACGGCGTAAGCGTGAACATAAGCTACACGTTGTTTTGCCTTCAGGGATCTTTTCTTTAACGATGCTATAGGTATCTTTTTGAACAATCTTGTATTCAATACCAAGATTTTCAAGATAGTTAGGCAGGATGTCTTCAGGGAAACCTGGCTGTTTTTGATCTAAGTTAACTGCAATAATATCAAAAGTGATCGGGGCTGCTGCTTGTAACTGCAGCAGAATATCGAGCATTGTAAAACTGTCTGCGCCACCGGACAAACAAACCATGACTCTGTCACCATCTTCAATCATATTATAATCAATGATTGCTTTACCTGTTTCATGGCGCAGCTTTTTTTGCAGTTTAGCAAATTGCTTTTTTTCTAAAGCGGTAAAATTTTCAGGATTCATTCGGACACTCAGGATTAATATTGCTGTAAGCAGCGCAGTATACCCAAGCATGCCGGAAAAGCAAGTTTCAGCGCTTGAATGTACTGTGCAGTCTGAGTATCTAGGTTATTATTTTGTAATCATTTTAATGCTAAAAGGTCACAGTTAATTGAGTCAATGACCATTTCAGCGGTGTTGCCAATTAAAAATGCAGAGAACCCATTACGGGTGGGGGCTCCGAGAATAACGAGCTCAGCATCGACGTCTTGAACAATATCCGCGATCACATCTTCAGGCGCACCTGACTGTATATGGACATTTTCTTTGGCAATATTGAACTTTTCAGCGTGGTTATACATCGCACTTTTATGGTGATCTTCAATTTCCTGATTGTAAGCGACTGCATCGAAGTTAGGAATTTCAATGGAGATATGTTCAGGGGTGCTCGGATAGGCATTTGCTAAATGTATATTGGCATTTAACAATTGTTTTAGTTGTAACGCTTCTTGCGTGATACGCTCATTAATTGAATCATCGTCCTGTGCACTTAAATTAGTGCTTTCCAAAACTTGAATTGCAGCGACTATATTGCCATTGACTGGCCAGTCATGATCTTTAACTAATAATACTGGGCATTGGCTTTTACGTAATAGGTGCCAGTCGGTTGGTGTAAACATAACAGCACTGAGCTTGTTATGGTCATGGGTGCTTTTAACGATTAAATCGTGATTGTTAAGTTTAGCTTCTTCTAAAATTGACTCGAATGGACGCTTGTGCCAAACCAGCTTTAAATTTATTTTAGCATCGGGATAATCTTGTTCTAACTGTTTTGTGAATGACTTTTGTTCTTCGACTACGATCGCATCTTGCATCGACTGGCGTTCATCACTCGAAAATAGCGAGGTGAGTTCATAGGATAGGTCATAAATAACAAGGAGAAGTGAAATAGAAACGTTATCTTGTTGAGATGCAAGATACAAAGCACGTGAGAGTGCGACTTGTGGTGTGTTAACTGGATCTGCAACCACTAGAATATTTTTATATTTATTCATAAGGCACCTTGATAACAAATTTGATAGAGATTAAGTATATGTTTATTATATTGATTATACATAACCAATATTGTAACTATATCCCAATTTGTGATAGATGCCATAAATGTACAGCTTTTTTGTTAAGCGTGATGAGCAAAGCTCTTTAAATCATGTTCTTTAAACCAATCACGCTTAACTTGCCCGTTACTATTGCGGGACTTAAGACTCTTTCTTACCGGCCAGTGAAGCAAGGCTCTCACGATCGATAATACTAATGTATTTACCTTTCACTTCAATCATGTCACTGGTTTGAAAACGGCCAAGTAAACGGCTAATCGTTTCAACAGTAAGGCCTAAATAATTACCGATATCACCACGAGTCATGGTTAGACGGAACTCTTTAGGTGAAAAACCACGTTCAGAGAAACGCACAGAAAGATTATTTAAAAATGCAGCAAGACGCTGTTCAGCATTCTTCTTACTCAGTAATAAAATCATCTCTTGATCTGCAGCAATCTCGCCACTCATTAATCGCATAACTTGGCGACGTAACATCGGCATTTTACCAATTAAGTCATCCAGAGTTTCATACGGAATTTCACAAACCATTGATGTTTCTAACGCTTGTGAAAAGCTCGGGTGTACGCCTGAGCTTAATGCATCAAATCCGATCAAATCACCCGCTAAATGGAAGCCCGTGATTTGTTCATCACCTTGCTCCGTAATAGTGTATGACTTTACCGAGCCTGAGCGTATCGCATAAAGTGATTTAACTTTATCACCAGCTTTAAATATTTCATCATTCTTTTGAAAAGGCTTTTTGCGTTCAATAATTTGGTCGAGAGAATCTAGCTCTGAATCATTCAAAGAATATGGTATGCAGAGTTGGCTAATACTGCAATTCTGACAGTGAATTTCACACTTTGAAGCAGCAGTTCGTGTCGGTATCTTTTTATCTAAGGCCATAATTCCAATAAACTCTTTTGATATATGTCAATATTGTATCAAATTTATATACCATAAGCACTTAATTGTACTAACGCTATATAAATAATATGTAAACCGTATAAAACAAGCAATAAACCACTAAATCGTTTGAACTTGGTGTTTTGTATTAAGCTGTTGAATTTTGTGGAGAAACTGCCTACCAAGAACATGATCGGGAAAGTTCCCAAGCCAAATGCAAACATGGTCAATGCTGACGACAATGCAGAGCCAGTAGACAATGCGAGTGTTAATGCCGAATAAACAAGACCACAGGGTAACCAGCCCCATAAAAAACCTAATGGAAATGCATGGTAAGGTGTTTTCAAAGGCAGAAATTGACGCGCCAGTGGCTGAATAAAACGCCAAAGCAAACGTCCGACTTTTTCGAGTTGTAAAATGGCGGAATTAAGTTGCGCAATATACAAACCTATGAGAATTAAAGTCATACCTGAAACAAAACGTAGTATGACTAGAAAATCGTAACCTGCACCAAAATTTAAACCAATTTGTGCGGTTAAACCAACAATCGCACCAATTAAAGTATAGCTGGTGATCCGACCAAGATTATAAAAGAGTGGGGCGAGTGAGTTGGATTGAGTCGTCTGTTTATTTGCATGAGCAATGGCGCCTGAAATACCACCACACATCGCAATGCAATGACCAGCGCCTAATACTCCAATCATAAAGGCGGCAATAAAACTACTTATCATGCTTATTACTTTGTGAAGAGCTATCTGAGTTACTATCTTTGTTGTTCTGCTTGTTCAGTGGTACTTCGTTATTACCTTCGTCATCAAACAGAATATTACTGCCTTCACGTTCTAAATCCTCGAATTGATCGGATTTAACAGCCCAAAAGAAAACGGCGACTGCAATTGCAACAAAAATCATCGCAATTGGGATTAACATAAAAATAATTTCCATTACTTCAACAACCTTAATGAATTACCAATAACTAATAGTGAACTTAGTGACATACCTATCACGGCGATATACGGTGGTACACTGCCTGAGATTGCTAACGGTAAAATCAATGAATTATACCCCAGCGCCCACATTAAGTTTTGCTTGATTATTTTATAGGTTTTTGTCGCTGTAGCCAGCATATATTTCACAGCAATGAAATCAGTACTTAATAGCACCACATCGGCACTGTTTTTTGCTAAATCAGAGCCTTCACCCATCGCGATTGACACTGTCGCAGCGCTTAATACTGGAGCATCATTTACGCCATCACCGACCATAAGCATTAATTTACCGTCGGCCTGCTGGGCATTAATGTATGCGAGTTTACTTTCTGGAGACTGGCTTGTTTTCTTATTCTTGATCGCCAAACCTGCCGTTACTTTATCTGTATGATTTTTACTATCACCTGTAAGCAGGGTAACATCGAGTCCTGATTCTGCAATGTAGTCGAGTGTTGTTGCTACGTTCTCGCGCATTTCATCTTGAATATAAAAACGTGCGATCAGTTGCTCATTCTTAGCCAGGTAGACGAGAATGTCTTTACCGTCGGACTCTAAACTCACTTGTTGCGTAAATTTAGCGGAGCCGATCTTATAATTGTCTTCGCCAAGGCTTCCTGAGATGCCTAAGCCGATGTGATTTTCGGTCTTATCAAATTTTATTTTTTCTTCATCGGTTTTAAAAGCTGACGCAATAGGGTGTGTTGAGTACTGCTCAAGTGATGCCGCTATACGTAGTAACTCTGTCTGGTGTAGCTCTGTACCTGATTTGATCTTAGTAAGCGTAAACGCCCCTTTGGTTAAGGTGCCCGTTTTATCAAACGCGATCTCATCGACTTTGGTTAATGATTCGAGTACATGCTCTTTACGAATTAAGATACCTTGTCGAGATAGATTACTCGTCGCACAGGTTAATGCCGTCGGAGTCGCTAGCGATAACGCGCAAGGGCAGGTAGCAACTAAAACAGATAGGGTGATCCAAAATGCCTTATCTGGATCATAGCCAAGCCAGAATAAGTAAGTTCCAGCTGAAATAATTAATAATGCGAGTACAAAATAACGGGATATTTTATCAGCCAAAATTGAAATTTGTGGTTTTGACGATTGCGCTGTATTTTGTAAACGAATGATCTCTGATATTAGATTATGTTTGTGGGTTTTAGTTACACATACAACAATGGTTTGTTCGACATTAAGGCTACCAGTATAAACGTCACTTTCTACCGATTTAACGATAGGTAAAAACTCACCGGTGAGCATTGATTCGTCAACACTGCTTTCACCTTTGATAATAAGGCCATCACATGGGATGACTTCGCCACTTTTTACAATCACGCAGTCGTTAATTTTAAGCTGCTTGGTTGGTACCAGTTGTTCGCTTTCATCTTCATTAACACGTAATGCCATATTCGGAATAAGCTTGGCCATGTTGGCACTGAGTTCTGAGGTTTTTTTACGTGCTCTTAGCTCCAAGTAACGGCCAAACAACAAGAAAAATGTAAACATGGATATAGATTCAAAATAGACTTCACCCGTGCCTGTCATCGTTGCATAAGCTGACGCGGTATACGCACCGAGTAGGGCTATGGATACGGGAACATCCATGCCTAATGTTCTGGTTCGTAAATTACGCAGAGCGTTAGAATAGAAAGGTTGTGCTGAATAAAGTAGTACTGGCGTTGCAACAATCAAACTTACCCAACGGAAAAGTTGGCGATACATTTCTTCCATATCGCCAAACCAAGTCGAGTAGAGCGCAACTGCAAACATCATGACTTGCATTGTTGCCAGCCCAGCGAGACCTAATCGTCTGAAATAAGACTTAAGCTGTTTGTTGTACATCAACTCATGCTGGTCGGCCTGAAAAGGTGATGCACTGTAACCGAGGTTACTGATGCGTTTCAAAATATCACTGAGTTTGATTTGTTCATCGACCCACTTAATGGAAATACGGTTACTTGTCGCATTCACATTAATAAATTGAATGCCTTGGGTGTTACGAAAGCTCCTTTCGATTAACCAGGCACATGCGGCACAAGAAAGACCTTCAACAGTCAATGTGATCTCTTTTATGTCACCATCTTGATAGACAAACTCATCTTGAATTTCATTGTCATCGTAAATTTCTAAGCGTAATAATTCATCTGGTACTAATTGTTTTGCGGTAGGCGATAAATCAGTTCGATGCTCGTAGTACGAACTCAGCCCTGAGGCGACAATCATTTCCGCGACAGACTGACAACCTGGACAACACATCTCACGTTCTTCAGGGGCAATATAAACTTTATATTTATTTGTGTCTGCTGCGAAAACAGCTTCACCGCAGTGATAACAATTAGTACCGTTTGACATTAATCTTGCTCGCCGTCTAACTTAATTACAGAAGTATTTGGATATTGAACATATTCTTGCACGCGCCATGCGCCATCAAATGACTCTGCACGTACACGCCATTTACCTTGTAGCATATCCTCTGGGATCTCGATACGATAACTACCATCGCCAGATGCTGTCGCAAGTACCGAAATATCATGTTTTGCTAACGTCACATGGAAGAATGAAATATTCAGCGCTTCATTTTCTTTCATATCGCCAGTCGCTGGTTTTAATACCGCGAAACCGTCTTCGAATTTAAGCGAGAAAGTAATATTTCGAGCTAATGCCTCGTGGTATTTCGTTAAGTCTTGGTTAATCTTTTTACCGTCTTTATAGTAATCGTCAGAAACCATATCTGGTTGATTATTCTGAAAAACAAAAAAGGTAGATGTACCAGCTACGACGGCTAATGCAGGAAAGAAAATAACGAACCAGAACCATGGTTCTTTATACCAATAAGATTTCATTGTGAACTCCAAGAAGGGAAAGGTGAAATTTAACAAAGTTACAGCCAAAAAAAAAGCTCCATTCAGTAAATGGAGCTTTAAATTACTACTATTACGTTACTTTACACTTAAACTGTAAACATAACTGCTTAATAGCATTACTTTATCTTCACCAAGGATGTGACTCCATGCTGGCATTACACCGTTACGACCATACTTAACTGTTTGTTCGATAGCTTTACGAGAGCCACCATACAACCATGTTTTGTCAGTCAGATTCGGAGCACCTAGCATAGTCATGCCTTTAGCATCTGCGCCATGACAAGCTGAACAAGTTTGAAGGAATACTTCTTTACCTGCTGCTTCTTCACGTGCATTTACTTTACGACCAGATAAACCAACAACATACGTTGTCACTTGATCAACTTTCTCATCACCTAGAACAGGTAACCAACCCGGCATAACACCAGCTCGGCCATTCATGATAGTTGCTTTGATGTCAGCAGGATTACCGCCGTACAACCAATCACCATCAGTTAGGTTAGGGAAGCCTTTTGCACCACGTGCATCAGAACCGTGACACTGCGAACAGTTTTGTAAAAATAGGCGTTGACCTACTTTAACTGCTTCAGGATCTTTAGCGATGTCAGCAATTTCACGGTATTCAGTGAAGTCGCTACTTTCTGTTTTAACTAGCTTGTTAAATACAGCTGCATATTTTGCATCAGCTGATTCAATTTCACGCTCATACTCATTAGTACTAGTCCAGCCAAGTAAACCTTTATAGCTGCCTAGACCTGGATATAGTGCGAAATAGATAAAACCACCAATACAAGTGAAAATAAATAAGTATTTCCACCATGTTGGTAATGGGTTATTTAACTCTTCGATACCATCGAAAGAGTGGCCCATTGATTCGCCTTCTTTAACGCCTGTATCATTCTTGTTACAGTACCAAAGTAAAGCTAAGCAACCAAAAATGCTGCCTAGTGTGATCACTGTGATCCAAATACTCCAAAAAGTACTCATAATCATAAACTCCTAAATATGAGCAGATTTGTTCTTCTGCTCTCCATTAAGTGAATCAGTGTGAGCGGCTTCATCAGCAAATACTAAATTAGCAGCTTCATTAAAAGCACTTTTTTGTCGTTTGCTGTAAGCCCAAGCAATAATAGCGATAAAAATGGCCATCAGTACTAGGGTGTAAATCCCTTGAAACATAATTACATCCTTATTTTAATGCATGACCTAATGATTGCAGGTAAGCAACCAACGCGTCTAGTTCAGTTTTACCTTTAACAGCTTCTTCTGCACCAGCAATATCTGCATCTGTGTAAGGAACGTCAAAGTAATCTTTAAAGATACTTAGTTTCGCAGCAGATTCTGAACCATCCAATACATTCTCAGCTAACCAAGGGAAAGCGGGCATGTTTGACTCTGGAACAACACTTCGTGGGTCAATTAAATGCGCTCGTTGCCAATCATCAGAATAACGACCACCAACACGGGCTAGATCTGGACCAGTACGTTTAGAACCCCACAGGAACGGATGTTCCCAAACAGACTCACCAGCAACAGAATATGCACCGTAGCGCTCTGTTTCTGCACGGAAAGGACGGATCATTTGACTATGACAAACGGCACAGTTCTCACGCATGTAGATATCACGGCCTTCCATCTCTAACGCCGTATAAGGACGTAAAGTATCAAGCGGTTCCGTTGTATCTTTTTGCCAGAACAGTGGTGTAATTTCAACCATCGCACCCAAACTGATCGCAAAGACGATGAAGATTGCTAATAAACCAATGTTCTTTTCAATTAATTCATGTTTCATAAGATATCTCCTTTTTATGCGACTTCAGCGTCAGCTTTGATTGATTGATCAGCCGCAGAGATTGTCTTAAAGACATTGTATGCCATCAATAGCATACCAGTCAGGAAGAACACACCGCCCAGGAAGCGTACGAAGTAGAATGGATATGAAGCTTGAAGTGACTCAACGAAGCTATACGTTAAAGTACCATCAGCATTTACCGCTCTCCACATCAGACCTTGCATTACACCCGAGATCCACATTGCAACAATATAAAGTACAGTACCAACAGTTGCTAACCAGAAGTGAACGTTGATCAGCTTAACGCTGTACATACGACCTTGGTTAAATAACACAGGGATTAAGTGGTAGATAGCACCGATAGATACCATTGCAACCCAACCTAGCGCACCTGAATGTACGTGACCAACAGTCCAGTCAGTGTAATGCGAAAGTGCATTTACACTCTTAATTGCCATCATTGGACCTTCGAACGTAGACATGCCGTAGAAAGATAAAGAAACAATTAGGAAACGTAGGATAGGGTCATAACGCAGTTTATGCCATGCGCCAGAAAGTGTCATGATACCGTTGATCATACCACCCCATGATGGAGCAAATAAGATTAGCGACATAACCATACCAACTGATTGAGTCCAATCAGGAAGTGCTGTGTAATGAAGGTGGTGAGGACCAGCCCAAATGTACAGCGATACTAATGCCCAGAAGTGAACAATTGATAAACGGTATGAGTAAACAGGACGGTTTGCTTGTTTAGGAACGAAATAATACATCATGCCTAAGAAACCAGCTGTTAGTAGGAAACCAACTGCATTGTGGCCGTACCACCACTGAACCATCGCATCGATAGCACCACCGTATATAGAATAAGATTTCATCATATTCAGTGGGATCGCTGCACTGTTCACAATATGTAAAACAGCAACGGTTAAGATGAATGCACCAAAGAACCAGTTCGCTACATAAATGTGCGATGTTTGGCGTTTAACGATGGTGCCAAAGAATACAACCGCATAAACAACCCAAACTAGCGTGATTAAGATATCAATCGGCCATTCAAGTTCTGCGTATTCTTTTGTAGTGTTATAACCAAGTGGTAATGATATAACAGCAGAAAGAATAACTAGTTGCCAACCCCAAAATACAACCGCAGGTAAAACACCGCCAAATAGGCGTGCTTGACACGTACGTTGAACAACATAAAAGGATGTTGCCATTAGGGCCGAAGTACCAAATGCAAAGATTACTGCATTGGTATGTAGGGGACGAAGACGACTATAAGTTAACCAAGGTGTATCGAAATTTAGTGCAGGCCAAATTAGCTGTGCTGCAATTAGCACACCCACTGACATTCCAACAATACCCCAGATAACAGTCATCACAGTAAACTGTCGTACAACTTTATAGTTATAGTCAGTTTTTATAGGTGAATGAGAGCTCATATTTTGCTTCCGGTGCTACGAATTATTAAACATCTTTCGATGCGTGAATACCCAAAAAGAATATGTGTAAATCTAGGTAATCTAAATTGACAGTCATACTCAGATGGGGATATTACGCGATTTTACGTAACATTAACAGCGGAATTTGTTGGTTATATTGTTAAAAAAGCACGGATATATATCTATTGGGGTAGGCTTGATTTAGATCAATAAAATCAGGCTGGAAAAACTAATTTAGACCTGTGACTTGATAATGATCAACTAAAAATTATTTATGAATTTTATGTTTTTAATGTATTTTAGGGACAAAAATATGAATGGTCACAAAAGTTGATAATCGCGTAATAACGACGTTAACTTAATGTTAATTAAAAAGGCTGGTAACTCGAACTATAAAGTGAATTACCTGCCTTTCAATTGCGATAAAATTGACGCGTTATTCTAATGAGATATTAGCGTTGATTTATGCTTTTAAAGCTGCGGAGACAATTTCTTGTGCTTCGCTTAAAATTAACGCTAAATGTGCTTCATCTTTAAAACTTTCTGCATAGATTTTGTAAATTGCTTCAGTGCCAGATGGGCGAGCTGCAAACCAGCCATTTTCCGTTGTCACTTTCAAGCCACCAATTTTACCGTCGTTACCTGGCGCATTGGTTAATTTAGCGGTAATAGTTTCGCCTGCTAAGGTTTCAGCTTGAACGAGTTCTGGTGACAAGTTCGATAGAATTGCTTTTTCTTCAAATGAAGCGGGCGCATCAATACGGTTATAAACAGGTGCGCCGAATTCTTCGGTTAGTTCAGCATAAAGTTGTGCTGGATCTTTACCTGTTATTGCAAGTATCTCTGCAGATAATAGGGCTAAAATGATACCGTCTTTATCGGTTGTCCAAACAGTACCGTCAGTACGTAAGAACGATGCACCGGCACTTTCTTCGCCGCCAAACGCAAAACTTGCGTTGTGTAAACCATCAACAAACCACTTAAAACCAACAGGTACTTCACAAAGGGGACGTTCAATCTTCGCCGCAACACGGTCAATCATCGAACTTGATACTAGAGTTTTACCTACTTTTGCATTTACCGGCCAATTTGTGCGGTTAGTAAATAAGTATTGGATTGCAACAGCAAGGTAATGGTTTGGATTCATTAAGCCGCTTTTAGTGACAATTCCGTGACGGTCATAATCCGGATCATTACCAATTGCGATGTCAAAATCATCTTTTAAGCTGATCAAACTTGCCATAGCATAAGGTGATGAGCAATCCATACGGATCTTGCCATCTTTATCTAGGCACATAAATGAGAAACTTGGGTCAACGCGATCGTTTACAACGGTGATATCTAAATTGTATCTCGCTGCAATCACGTCCCAATAAGCAAAACCTGAACCGCCTAACGTATCAACACCGATCTTAATACCTGCGTCTGCAATGGCTTTTAGATTGAGCACATTTTCTAAGTCAGCGACGTAAGCTTCAACATAATCGATTTCTTGATAATGTGCAGACTCAGTCGCGATCGCAAAGCTTAAACGTTTAACAGCCACTAAACCTTCAGAAATAATGTCGTTAGCACGGTTTTCAATGATCTTAGTTACATCACTATCTGCCGGACCGCCGTGCGGTGGGTTGTATTTAATACCACCATCTTGAGGTGGATTATGTGATGGTGTAATTACAATGCCATCAGCTTGAATAGTGTTGCTGCTGTTATACGCTAAAATGGCGTGTGAAATAACAGGGGTAGGCGTAAACCCGCCATCAGCTTGAACACGTACATCGACACCATTTGCAACTAATACTTCAATCACTGAAATATTTGCAGGTTCAGATAATGCATGTGTATCTTTACCAATAAATAGAGGACCTGTAATACCTTGTTCATGGCGATATTCAGCAATTGCTTGGCTAATTGCGAGGATATGGTATTCGTTAAAAGAAGATGCAAAAGCGTTGCCGCGATGACCAGAAGTACCAAATGCAACACGCTCAGCTATTTTTGTTACATCTGGTTTATTGATGTAATAATTAGACACGAGTGCAGGAATGTTACAAAGATCTGAATTTTGCGCCTTTTGTCCGGCTCTTGGATGAACTGCCATGTGCGTTTTTGTCCTTAAATAAATGAAAGCTGTTATGAATTAAATTGTTATCATTATACCTCTAATAAGTTAATTTTGGCACATCCTTTCAATTGAAACTCTAACTTTGTGCTCCAAACTGGTCTAAACAGTTATTTTTGTGGTTTCTATAACCAGTAATTTAATCGGATTAATTTAGACTCTAGTCAGATACTGATAGCTTATGATAAAATCAGGATTATAAATTATTTATTTAAACTAGAGTTAATCATGGCCAGAACAGCTGCAGCACTACACATACTTGTTAAACACGAATCTAAAGCTTATGAAATATTGGCAAAACTAGAGAAGGGAGAGAACTTTCAAAAATTAGCAAAATCTCATTCCCTTTGTCCGTCTGGCAAAAAAGATGGTGGTAACTTAGGTGAGTTTAGAAAAGGAGCTATGGTTCCTGCTTTTGATAAAGTTTGTTTCAATGGTGAGATCTTAACTCCTCATCTTGTGAAGACAAAACATGGTTGGCATATCGTGAAGATCTTGTTTAGAACATAATAGAGCTGTTCTACCCGTCATAAAAAAGCCCTCAATTTTGAAGTGAGGGCTTTTTTTTGCCTGTGTTTTTAAGGGCATTATTTTTCTGAATATGCTTTTTTTACTTCGCGTGCAATGAGTGCTTTAAATGGTTCGGCACCAAATTCTTTTAGCGCGACACCATTAACGTAGAATGTAGGTGTTTTGAATACTTTAAGTGTTTTAGCATCTTGCGCATCTTTCGCCATACGTTCTGCGATAAGCGGGTTCTTCATATCAACTTTAAGTTTTGCGATGTCAATACCCGCATCCTGCAGATATGGATATAACAAATCTACATTTGCAGTGTGGTTTATTGCCCAATTACTTTGGTAATATAACGTAATACGCAGTGCATCCCAGAATTTGTTTTGCATTTTTGTTGCTTCTAACGCTGCCACAACAGGGCCTACGTTTTTATGGAATGCAACCGGTCGAGCAATTAAGTTAACTTTACCTTTATACTGTTTTATTTGGCTTTTAACGAGTGGGTAAAAGGCTCGGCAGGACTCACAAGCAGGGTCAAAGAATTCAACAATCGTTACTTTGGCATTTTTACTACCAAAAATAGGTGCGTTTTCACTATATAGATGTTGTTCAATATTTTTGTCTGAAGTTGACGGTATTAATAGGAATGCGCCGATGACAACTGCGATGCTTAATATTACGATGGATATGAGTTTATTTTTCTTTTGTTGCTCTAAACTTTTCTTTGTCGCTAATTTTTTCATGAGTAAACCTAAGTAGAAAGTGAAATATTTTTCGTATTTTAGATTTAAAATGTAATAACGTCTTGATCAAACTTCAATTTATGGACAAAAAATGCAGATAATGACTTATTCGGTGGGTTAAACTGACACTAGGCTAAGTTATAGGCACGTAGGATGTAAAAAACCAGCTACAAATTTAACATCTGTTGCTGGTTTTTTATGTAGCCTATACTTGTTTGCAGTATTGCTCCGTTAAGTAGTGAGGGTTATTAGAAACCGTACTCAAGACCTACACGCGCGAATGTTTCTTGGCTGTCGGAAGTTGCTGCACCCCAACCAAGTTTATCTGTCATACCAACACGAACGTAAGGTACAAAGCCGTTAACCACACCCATTACTTGTAGTGATGTGACTGAAGAACCTTCTCTTTCATTTAAGCTATCTTCAGAATCCACGTCTTCAGTCGCAGCGTAACCTAGTTTAATACCCAGCGGACCATTCCAATATTGTGCGATTAGAGAATAAGAGCCTTGTGAATCGACATCTTTAGAGGCAATGTTTTCTGCTTGACCGTATTTGTACGCACCCGAAATACTAATGCCAGTGCTTGCAATCGGCGCTTCAAAACCAACGAGATAGGTAAAAGTATCAGTTGTATAAGCAGCTCTAGTATCTGTTTTACCTACTTCACGATTATTACCGTATTCAAATGTCGCATGTAATGTAACAGTATCAAACGCTTTATATTTTGCTGCACCACCAACCCAATGTGCATTTTCTCCACTGCCAGCACGACCTGTGGCAACGTTGATGTTCAGATTACCCATCGCAGGGGCAAAATAACGAATTGATTCTGTACGATCGTACATGTACGCAATATCACCAGTTGCAGCAGGATCAAATACACGACCTAAACCAGGGTTTGTGAACGGCCAATCAACAACTTCATACATAGGGGTTAACTGACGACCAACTGTGACTTTACCGTAATCACCTTCTACACCCACGAAGGTATCACGGAAACCTAAACCACCACCAGCCCAATCATCTACATCAGTATAGCCAGATTCAACTTGGAATATCACATTGATATCATCAGTCATTTGCTTACTACCACGAAAGCCTATACGAGTTTCATTTTCAATCTTGTAATCTGTAATACTTGTGTTATCGCCTGATATTCCATAAGTAGAAACTGCGACTACACCGTAAACTTCAACATTACCGGTATTCTCGGTACCTAATACGTATGCATTAGCTGCTGTAGATAATAAAGCAGTTGAAACCGCTGCTGCAACCATGGATAAGCTTAATTTATTCATTCTAAATTCCTTTTAGTAGAGTTAAATGCTATTTATATTGATTTGTTAATTAATAATGAACTTTGTAACTTGATGGTTTGGAGTCTACCCCCTTGTTAATTCATCTTGCAAATTAAGCTATTCACAGTCGTGATAAAACTCACAATAATTTTAATAAAAAGACATAAACAACGATAAAGATCTCATTTATACCTATTTATAG